>CAYXFC010000223.1:0-1503 GCA_964464155.1 uncultured Pseudomonadales bacterium | reverse complement strand
TAAAATAATAAATCCTGAATTAGTATTATTGTCACATGATTATTTAACAAAATCCCCAATAGTATTACAGAGTTTAGTGAATACTATTTATATATGTCATGAAGAACCTAGAGAGTTTTATGATGACTCTAGATATCTTAATTCAAAAATTAAATATAAATTAGTAAATCTATTTAGACTTCCTTTAAAATACATCGATTATATAAATGTTAAACGTGCTTTAATTGTTTTATCTAATTCTCGATATTCACAGCATAAACTAACCAATATATATAAAAGACCAATCGATATCTTGCCTATGGCTATTCCGTTACATATAAGACCATATATAACAGAAAGGAATAATTATTATTTAACTATAGGATCAACTTCTAAGTTTAAGGGGGTGGATTTTCTAATTCAGTCAATATCTATGCTGCCCTCTGAATACAGACACCCCTTAATTATTGTTGGAAATGTAGGTAGAGACCATGAGCATATTATAAATTTAGCATATAAATTAAATGTAAAATTAATTCATAGAAATAATATAAATAATAAGCAAATTAATAAATTATATAATAGTAGTTTATTGCTGTTAGCAGCTGCGCATAATGAACCGTTTGGATTATCTATTATTGAAGCTTTGAGATGTAAATTACCTGTGGTGGCAGTTAATGAGGGTGGATATAGAGAGACAATAGATAATTTTGTAATAAAAAATTATAGTGGTTATATTACTAACAGATCTGAAGTAGATTTTTCTAACGCTATTATTAAGGCACTTAAAACTAATCATAATAATTCTGACAAAGTATCTGAATATATAAAAAACAAATATAATTGGGAAAGTACTATGAAAAAGCTAAATAATATTATTAATACTTTATGACCATTGCCTTCATTCGTGGCCAGTACATCAATAATTTTGAACTCCAAAGCTACTATCCAATGTTGAATAAACATTCGAATATTAAGTTAACAGGATTTAGCAGTCTAAAACCCAAACATAAAGTGAATATCCCAACCATTAAACTTCCTAGTCCAGTTGACCTTCCAGAGTTTCCTAAAAAGTTACCCATACTAAATAGACTAATTATCGGTGATGCGATGTATCTTTTGGGGTTGGAAAATAAATTAAAAGGTTATGAAATTGCTCACGTACGCGAAACATATTTTCATTTTTCTAGCCAAGCAATTTACGCCAAAAAGATGGGATATATTAAAAAAGTATTGACAACTTGCTCTGAAACAATTCCTTTTAATCATGAAAGTATTTGGGGACGAAAAAAATTAAAAGCTAATGTTTTGCAAAATAGTGACCATTTTCATTGCCTAACTAACAAAGCCAAAAAATGTTTAATAACCGAGGGTGTAAATCCAGATAAAATAACTGTAATTCCCTACGGCGTAGATATAGATAAGTTTAAGCCCAAGAGCTTAATTGAAGATAAAAATAAAATTATTGGTTTATTTATTGGCAGACTAGAGTCACAAAAGGGCATTGAAGAATTAATACAAGCT
>CAYXFC010000222.1:0-1536 GCA_964464155.1 uncultured Pseudomonadales bacterium | reverse complement strand
TAAAAGGAGCTGAAAAGCTGCTAAAAAATAAAAAATTGAGAACTATTTTTTTGGAATTAAGTAGTTTAACTACAATCGCACAAACAATAAACATATTAACCAAGGCAGGTTTTAGCCTAAATATAATTGATGAAAAGAAAACTAAACAAGATAAAGGGGAAAATATAGAAATACTGGTTAAACAAATATCTAAGTATGGCTACATCAATATTGTGGCTATGCGCTAAACATTTATGTTAAGTAAAAAAATAATCACCAAATACAATCGCGCGAATACTTTGGCTGTTGTGAGCAGTTATCCTCCTCAAGGTACCACTTATGGTGATGGAGTTGGGGGAGTAGCTAGTTTTGCCAAAAACACAATTACTTCACTTCAACAATACAACAAACAAAAAATAGTGGTTTTTGCTGAAATATTGAATCAACCAGAAATTTATGAAGAGGGGAATGTCTTGGTAATTCGTTGTTGGAAACGTAATAGTTATAAATTGTATTTCCAACTAATGGCAAATATTACTAAGTTTACCCAAATTAAAAAATACTTGATCGAATTTGAATTTGCTCTTTATGGTGATTTCTTTGTTGCTGGAGTTTTCCCCTTGTTTTTGATGTGGCTCCGCATATGGGGCAAGCAAGTTAATCTGGTGGTACACCAAGTTATTACAGACTTAAGTAGTTTGTCTGGTCACCTAGGTTGGGATAAAAAAAACTGGTTGACCCAATTTTTTTCATTTGGTATCAGACATTTTTATAAATTACTTGGTCTAACAGCATCTCGATTGGTTGTATTGGAAAAAGAATTTGAAAGACGTTTTATCAAACTAGGGATTGCAACCCAAAAAATAACTACTATATCTCATGGGGTTGATTGTAAATTACGATCTATAAATAAAGAATTGGCTCGCAAACAGCTAGGATTACCCCAAAGAAATAAAGTAGTGTTAGTTTTTGGCTTTTTAACCTGGTACAAAGGGACTGATTTGGCAGTTAAAGCATTGCACCAAATATATGAACAAGAACCAAATAGTAAAATTAGCTTAGTTATAGCTGGTGGCGAAAGTGTTACCCAAAGTGGTAAAAAACACTATCAGCGTTTTATTCAACGACTTTATCGCAATGCAGTCAAAAATCCTAGAGTGGTAATTACAGGTTTTGTCAAAGAAAAACAACTTCGCAGTTACTTTTCGGCAGCTGATTTAGTAATCTTGCCTTATCGTAGTTTTATGTCTTCATCTGGAGTTTTATCTTTGGCCTTATCATTTGCCAAACCCTTTATTTTATCTACACCCTTAAAAGAATGGTTTAAAAATGGAGAACAGGAATATATGGGTCAAGCCAGTTTTTTTAGACCTGATAAATATGCACTAGCTCAGCAAATATTGGATACAATAATAAATAATAAGCGCATGCAAAACTTGGAAAATATGAGTAAATTAATCAAAGAACAGCGGAATTACCAAAATATAGCTACTAAATACGATCAGCTAATCAATTGGGGAACCATTCCAGTATCCCACCTTAATTTAGCTACCTTAC
>CAYXFC010000221.1:0-1538 GCA_964464155.1 uncultured Pseudomonadales bacterium | reverse complement strand
TCGGATTTTTTATCGCTCCGGACTCTATCTTTATTAAAGTATTATAAGCGATATCTGCAGTTTTGGAAAGTTTATCTTGCGACATCTTTTTCTTTTTTCTTAGCGCTTTTATTGCCTTAGCCAGTTTGGAAATTTCTTTCATATTATAGTATTTTAATGCTAGCATCTATATACTCTTACTACAATACTACACTATAAATTCTTTTTTGTCAAAATTGTAAATCTAACACTTGGAACTATCTCTGTGAAATAACACCAACCGTATATGTTGGAATAAAAGGATTAAGACTAAGTCCGATACCTCCAGAAACAAAATTACCTACAGCCATAAAACGATCATCATATACGACAACGAGACCAATCGCAGTTGGTCTTTAGCGGTTGTCCATCATCTTGTATTTTTTTTGACTGCAGTACCCAATCATAAAGTATTTCTATGGGGGTTCTCCTATGATTTAAGTTGACTTGCAATTCAGCTAACCTATAAACAACCTCTTTTCGATTTTTTTCATTTTCAAGCTTGGAATAATTTACAACCGTCTGAGAATCCCAATCTATCCCCACTTGCTCGCTAATATAACGTAAATTTTCTCAGAACATTCGCGTTCCTCAGACTTGTGCAAAGAACCAACAAATTTTAAATATTCACGTAACAATCCAGTTTGATGTATATAATTACTATCTGTAGAATCCTTAACATATAATCCTTTTTTATCTTTTTCAGAATAGATATCAGGAACAAAGGAACCTCTAACTAATTTCCATTCTTTTTTTGGATGGTCATCTTTCAAGAAAGGAAAATCATCATAATAGTTAGCCCTTATTAAAAAACTGATTTCATTTTTATCAACCCCACTTTCTTCAATTACTTTTTTCCTAATATTCTTCAATGTCATTAAATTTCCCTCATTATCATGCGAAACACGCAGAATAAGCATTTCGCCTAGCTCTTTAGCTTGTTCTAATTGTTCTGGTGTATGTGGAAGCGGCGGAATCTCCGAATCAAGAACTTCAATACCAAAGGCAGTCTTAACTGCTTCCGGACCAAAATAACCATCTCCCATTATCTCTCTTGCCCTCTCCCTTTTTAATATTTCTTCAACTGCCGGATTAATCTCTGTAAATTCACTAGGTTTACGATAAGGATTCATAAATTTTATATTATTTTTTAGTACTATTAAACCCTCTGAATTGCTATTCTGCATAGACAAGAAGGGGGAAATCTACTGTTCCACACCAAACAAATCCTATTTATCCAATGTTTAGCGTGAAACTATCTATACAGAACTAATATTATTAATTTTCACCGTCCTAGTAAAAAGTCATTCTGACCCTGCCTTTTGCGAAGGAAGGATCCCTCGCGAATGCGAGCGATATTCTTTTCTAGACCGCATACGTGTCCCGCCTTTTGTGGGATCGCTCCGATCAGAATAACGCAGGAAACGGCAGGGGAGACAAAAAAATAGCCAAAAAACCCTTTTTCAATGTTTACAGTACTCTATACACTATGTTTACAGTACTCTATAATATAGGCGTAT
>CAYXFC010000220.1:0-1568 GCA_964464155.1 uncultured Pseudomonadales bacterium | reverse complement strand
AATTTAAAGCACAAAAATAAATATCAAAATCTAATCTAATTTTTTATCAAATTGAATATTACTATGCTGAAAATAGTAAAATTAGATAAAAGATAATAAATCTTGTAAATTCGATTAATTTATTAATATCTATGGAATTATCTACTTATATTAATCAATACCGCAAACAGGTTTCACCCTTCACAGACAAATTTTATGAGCTTTACAAAAATAAAGCTAATAAAATAGGACAAATACCTTCAGAAATTTTGGATAGACTTTTTAAACTGCATCCTAAGGGGAAAATGCATCGAGGGGCTTTAGTAGTTTTAGGCTATGAACTTGCAGGAGGTAAGAATAGAGTTGAAGCTATTAAGGCTTCCATTGCATGGGAGTTGTATGCTACCAACATTTTAATTGCTGATGATATTATTGATAGGGATAGTATTAGACGAGGAATGCCTACTATCCATAAACAATGGGAAAATTATTTTCCTATACAAAACTTAACTCATTATGGAGAATCGATGGGAATTATTACTGCAATTATCGGTTTTCATCTGGCACCTCTGGCATTAAACCAATGCAATTTTCCCGATACTATAAAAGAAAAAGCATTAAATTATCTTTTTGAAAGCGCTTTAGAAACCGGATATGGAGAGGCTTTAGACATTTCCACTACTTGGCAAACACTAGACGAAAAAAAACAATCTTCAAAATTGATTCATCAATATAAAACAGTTAATTATTCGGCTGTTTCACCATTACTTTTTGGAGCTACTTTAGCAGATTGCCATGATGATAATTTTATAAATAACTTGACTTTATATGGGCAATTTTTGGGTAAAATTTTTCAAATTCAAGATGATATTTTAGGTATTTTTGGAAATCCTGCAAAAACTGGTAAATCAAACGAAAGCGATATCAAAGAAGGTCGCTGGACAATTCTAATAGAACTATTAAATAAAAACTGTAGCCAAAGCGACCGGAAAATTTTGTTGGACATTTTGGGAAAAACCAAAAGAACTAAGCTTGATATTAATATAGTAAAAAAATTAATGGCTAAATATGCTATTTTAGAAAAGACACAAGCTAAAGCTTTGGCTTATCTATATAAAGGTATAGAAATGATTCCTAATATTACGGATAATAAGGATTATCAGGACACTTTGAAAAATTTGCTGGAGTTTATGATAAAAAGGGAGAAATAGTTAACTCTAGTGTGACATCCTGATACCGGCTATAAACCGATATTTTGGATCTCATTATAAATTCACATAAGATTCCGGATAAGACTAAGCTACACATGTTTTTACCGGAATGACACAATAAAATAAGACTACATATGTCTATAAGAAATTTAACACAATCCGAAATCGACGATATTATCGCCGAAAAACCACGGGCGATCCTAAACTTATATCGCCTGCTTAATCCATATCTAAAGCAATGGTTTTTACATAAAATCACCAACCAACATGACAGAGAAGAAATAATTGCCGATACTATGTTATCTATATTAGATTCTTTACCCAAATTTAATCAAAATAGCAGTTTTAATACCTGGATCAATGCTATTGCCCAGCATG
>CAYXFC010000219.1:0-1582 GCA_964464155.1 uncultured Pseudomonadales bacterium | reverse complement strand
AAATATGTTTGGAAAGGGTATATCCTTCAACAAGCGAATCAGTGGATTTAGTGATCGAATTTGAGGATGGTACTTTTATTATTGGTGAGTGTAACCTTAATTCTGGAGGAGTTGGTGGTAAGAAAATTAAAAAAGTTTATTTATCGCCTAAGGCAAAGGCTTATTCCAAAGCTTTAGAAAGCATTAATAATGCCGATTTAATTGTGATCGGACCAGGAGATCTTTATGCCAGTATTATCCCCAATTTTTTGGCAACAGGTATGAAGACGGCTATAAAGACAAGTAGGGCTAAAATTATATATGTTCTCAATCTTATGACCTGTTTTTGTCAAACTCATAATTATAAAGCCTCAGATCATGTCCAAGAAATTACTAATTATTCGGGTAGAAAACCTGATTGTATTATTATTAACAACAAAAAGATAGAAAATAATGTTTTGAAAATTTATGAGAATGAAAATGAATTTCCAGTTGATAATGACTTGGATATTAAAAAGATTAATATATACAAAAAAGAATTAGTTTTAGTAGTAAAAACTCATCAAAAAGGAGATGCTCTACATCGTAGTTTATTGCGTCATGATAGTAAGAAGTTAGCTAAAGTATTGTTAACTTTAATTTGAGCTACCTTTGTATATAATAAAAAAGTTGATTAATTTATATGTCCAAGCTAGAGAGAAGTGGTGATATGTCAGAAACAGAAAAAAACATCAAATATCCCAATGTAGCGGTTATAGTTCTGGCGGCTGGGAAAGGCACTAGATTTAATGGTCTTGCGAATAGCGAGAATAAAACTGTCAAGAAGGTTCATGGTAAACCTATGGTTGAAATGACAGTTGATAGTCTAGATCTGATTGGATTTGGTCAAAAAATCGCGGTTGTCGGCCATGCAGCAGGATCGGTAAGGAATGTTTTGAGGGAAAGAGTAAAATATGCTGAGCAATCAGAGCAACTCGGGACTGGACATGCAGTTGAGTCTGCTATAGAACATTTAGCAGAAAACATTGACTGCGTTGTAGTTTTGAATGGGGATGATAGTTTTTTATACAAAACCGAAACTTTGGAGAAATTAGTAAAAGCTTGCGAGAATACTATTAATGGGATGTCACTATTAACTTTAGTTACTAAAAATCCAGAAGGAAAAGGTAGGATTTTAAGAGGACCAGCAAATAATGTAATAGCCATAGTAGAAGAAAAAAATGCCACAGAAGAGCAGAGAAAAATTAGAGAAATCAATGCAGGAGCTTATTGTTTTGTCAAATCTTTTCTAATTGAAGAAATCGGACAAATTCAAGCCAACCCAGTTAATCAAGAAAGATATTTAACTGACATGGTTGATATTGCTATTAAGTCTGAAAGAAGAGTCGTGGCCATAGAAATTGATCCTACCGAGTGGCATGGGATAAATAATATTGAAGAGCTGAATCAAGCGAATTCCTAGTATGTCTTCATTTTTCGATCCTCACATTTACCATACAACTTTTGATAAAAATGCGGGTCATGTTAAGTTTTATAAAGAGAAAAATATGAGACTGTAAGATAGTGTGTGTAAATGGCTAGTACAATGTACAAGTTAGCAACT
>CAYXFC010000218.1:0-1622 GCA_964464155.1 uncultured Pseudomonadales bacterium | reverse complement strand
ACCAAAACTACCCGCTTTCGAGAGGAGGATTACACACTAATGCTTGACACTACCACAAGTTCTCCATCAGTATCTGAGTATTTATAATCTCGAGTTGCTAATGGTTTAAGTAAAGCCTCACTGGAACTGGTAGCCAGTAGGTCTAATATATATTGAGCTAAAGAGGTTCCATCAGTTAATTGAAGATCAAATACTTCGTTAGGCTCTCTGCTTTGAGTGGTTAAACCCAAAATCCGCTCTGCCATACCATTTTGATAAAGCATAGAAACATCTAGATATGGATCGAGCAGTCTCTCGGTTTGAACAAGACTATCTTGATAACTTGGATCTTGAGTTAGTTTAAGTTCTATTAATCTATCTATTGCCTGTACGACTATATCTTGTTCTTCAATAGTTAGATCCTCTCTTAATAATTTTATTTCTATATAACCTATAGGTAAATTGTCAATTCTCCTATGTAATATATCTTCTACCCTACGCATACTTAACAAAGTCTTTCGTTCCTCGCTTCTAATATCATCGGTTACATCGTGACCATAAGTAAAATAAGTTCCGTTCCCATCCGGTTACAGTAACCCATTGAATCATTCTTAATCCTGTTCCACTCTCTTCGTTGATAATATTCTTGGGAACCACTTGTGTCAGTTTTTCACCAGGTTTTAGTTTGTTTAATAATTCCTTTAATATATCTAAATATTCTTTGTCCACAAAGGTAAAAAAATTGTATTCTTCTGGTTGCGGAGGTCGACCTTCTATATCTGAAAAGTTAAGGAAGGCTTTCGCAAATGAGGGGTTAAAATCAATTATCTTTCCATCTATACCATAGACAGCACATAAATCGGGATTATTATCAAAAACAAGTTCCGCGACGCTCGGAGGCCTATCTGGCATTCCAGATTCACCTACTTCTCTATCATAACCAGATTTTTTCATTACGCCGATTTTAACATATTCCTATTAATATTGATATTATTGGAAATATAAAGCCTACATCCGCTCTGGTGTTTGGATACCCAAAAGATTTAGTCCGTTTTTTAATACTTGGGCAGTGGCTTGAGTAAGAGCAAGGCGGAGAGAAGTTTCAGAAGATTCATTTTCTTTATTTTCCACTTCCTGTTTCTTACTTTTTATCCCCAAGATACTGTGTTTATTGTAAAAAGTATTAAAATGCTGAGCCAACTCATAAAGATAGGTACAAATTAAATGGGGAACATAATCTAAACCCGCTTGAGCAACCACTTCAGGAAAACGATATAAAAAACGCAATAACACGGTTTCTTCTGTGTTCAGTTGGAAATTGGAAATTGGAAATTTAAAACTTCGCTCTATTTTTTTCCCTTTCTCTATAACTGACTTGCATCGTGCATAAGTATATTGGATGTAGGGTCCAGAATTGCCTTGCATAGAAATTGAACTTTCTAAATCAAATGCCATATCTACCAAACGACCATTTTTCAAAATCGAGTATTTCACTGCCCCCATACCAATTTGTTCGCTAATTTTATCTAATTCGTCCGGATTAAAATCTGATTCCGCCATTATTTGTTTGACCCCATTTTTTGCCATATCTAAAAGATCATCAATATATATTACATTCCCCATCCGAGAGCTCATTTTACCTT
>CAYXFC010000217.1:0-1668 GCA_964464155.1 uncultured Pseudomonadales bacterium | reverse complement strand
GATTGAGTTAATTTCTGATAGCGAACTAGAGACCAAAGAATTAGCTAAAAGGCTATGTCTTAAATATTGGGATAAAATCAGAAGACAGGGTCTGGTGTTTGCTTTGATTGGGGATTTAGGAACGGGCAAAACTATTTTTGCCAAAGGTGTTGGTGAGTTTTTACATATCCAAGATGAAATCACCAGTCCTTCTTACACTTTAGCCAACGAATATTTATTTAACCGTAATGAAGTTGACGGTTACTTTTTTCACCTTGATCCATGGAGATTAGAAAATTTTGCTCAAGTTACGCAATTGGGTTTAAATAATATGGTTGGTGAAAATAAAATTCTAGCTATCGAATGGGCTAATAAATTTTTACCAGATATTAAAGAATTCGCTCAGCAAAAAAATATTTCATGTATTGAAGTCAGTTTTGAGCAAATTAACGGGAATAAAAGAAAATTACAGGTAGTAGAAAATGGTAATAAATAAAGTTGATTATTTAGATATACCGGCTTTTAAAAGCCAATTATGATATAAATCCAGATCACCAAGTGATGTTATTAATGACTTCAATTTATTAGCAGCCAATCCTTCTTGAAGTATCTCAAGAGCGAGTCTTGCTCCGTCAAGAGGATTATTTACTTTTCCCATTACCTGTAATGATAGTGCAGCATTAGCTATAATCATATCTTTTTTTGCTCCCTTTTCTAAGTTATGTATTATTCTTAAAAATTCAATAATATTTTGTTCTTTTCCTCCGGTGCGGATACTATCAACCGGATAAGACGGCATGCCAAAGTCTTCGGGAGAATATTCTTTTCGTATCATTTTATTATTATTTTGTTCAATAACAATTGTTTTCCCAATTACTGATACTTCCGGTATACCACCAACTCCATGAATAATATATGTTTTTTCATTACCTAATTTTTGAAATAATTCAGCCAAAGTATCAAGATATCGTTCAGAAAAACATCCGTATATTCTTTTTTTCAAAGGAGTGGGTGAATATGCAAATGCTGCTAAATGGAATAATGAAGGAATTCTGAGATCATTTTCAACAAACACCTTTTTTGCGATAAGAGAGCGGTTTTTCAACTTAGGACTAATTGCAGATAAAAATATTGGGCAAATACCAACCTTTTCAAGAGTGTTAGAAATAATACTGGGATTTAGTGCAAACGTATTTATACCAAATGCTTGGAAAATATCACCACTACCAGTAGGACTGGTTACAGCATATCCTGCTTGTTTAGCTACAGAATATCCAGCAGAAGAAACGATAAAAGATGCGGCTGTGCTAATATTTATAGTTTTTATTAAACTTCCTCCAGTTCCTGAAAGATCTGTAATATTTTGTATTGGGATATTCGGAGTAATTTTTTCTCCAAGTTTTTTTGTTGAATTACAAAATCCAAAAAGCTCATCAGCAGTTTCACCTTTTGTATGCAGAGCAGTAATTAAGGAAGTAAAAAAATAACCTTTTTTATCATTGAGAAAAATATCGGAGAATAGTGTTTCTGTCTCTTTTGAAGAAAGATTGTTTCGATTTATTACTTTTCTAATTAAAGCCAATGAATAATCTTCTCTGTTATTCATAATATTATTGATTATACATCAAACCTATTTAATAATAACCCAAGTTCTAATTTGAAGTGCACCACTAGTTAGCGTATGATTCG
>CAYXFC010000216.1:0-1676 GCA_964464155.1 uncultured Pseudomonadales bacterium | reverse complement strand
TCGGCGCGTTGTTTACAGTTCTTTGGGATAAAAATAATTGATTAGTTTTTCCATCGGGGTAAGGTTGTTTATGCCTTTGTGCGGTTTGACAGTGTTGTAGTAATTAACAAATCTGATTAACTCTTGTTTTCTGTGAACTCTACTTTTAAACTCTGTTTTTCTATACCACATATCCATTAAAGTCTTGATTACTCTTTCTGCTTTACCATTAGTTCTTGGAGTTTTGACCCTTGTAAATTTTTGTTCAATCTTGTTTTCCTGACATAATTTCATAAAAGTATGTTCTTTGGGATTTCCTTTGTATCCTGTACCATTGTCAGTATACCATATTTCAATAGTGTAAGGGCATTCTTCAAGAACCTGTTTTAGGAAATTAGCTGCTGAATACTGGGTTTTATCAGGCATAATAGCCGCATACAGCTCTCTTGAGAAGTCATCTATGGCTACGAATAAATGTTCCGGCTTGGCAAATGGAGTTTCTCCTTTAAGCAGAGGTAATCTCGTATGGTCTGAATGCATCATTTCACCCGGATAATCCTTGTTGTATCGTTTAGCTTGAGCCTTCAGCTTCTTTTCCAGTTCAGCTTCTACCTTGGCTAATCTTTTAAGACCGTATTCAAGGCACCGGAATCTCTTGTTGATGCTTTTGTGGATGCTGAAATCCTTATGTCTGCCTCTTTCTAATACTCGGTATATTGTTGGCCTGGATACGCTGTATTGTCGCTGTAGGTCGCAGATCCTTACTCCCTTATTAAAATATTTATCAAATACTTCCTGGCGTTGTATAGGTGTCAGGCGGGCCCTTCTATGGATAGTCATATGTTTACACTTTATATCACCGAGAAAAAGTGTAAACAACGCTAGGATTTCTTACAACTTAAATAATTAGCTCGAACATTTTTCGCCGCCTTCGGCGGCGAGGAAATGCCCCCGCAAAGCGCGGCTTCGCCGCGCCGATGACAATTTCAAGTTTTTCTTTGGCGGCAAAAATTATTAGCATTCCAAACCCTCAATAAGATGTTTCAACCCATTTTCCCCTTCGTAAAAATCTTTAGCCCAGAGTATTCTGTCAAAATCACGCAGCGAAATTTTATACTTATGGGCCAATTTTTTACACTTATCCAAATACTCAAAGTAGGCGGGAGCGTTGACGGTTGGATTGCCATGTACTTTTTCACCGAAATCTTTAAGCGAGGCGCAAGCTCGATAATCAGCGATGGTAAACTCGTTAGGGTAACAGACCGTCAAAACTGCGGAAGCTATCGGAATACCAATATTTGGGATTTTAGGAGAAAGGAACACGTCAAGTTTTTCTTCCGGCGTTTTAGATTGAAATATTTCCGACGTAATTGCACAGATAGTTCTCGCACTTTTTATTATACCTCTGCGGACGTTTGTTTTTGCCCTGTTAGATTTCCAAATAACAATCGCAAAAAATTCTTCGGGGTTAAGGTGACCGCGATTATGAAAACTCTTATTTACATTATCAAAAAGGTAATTTTCAAGCCAATAGTATTTTAGGTATTTTTCTAAATTTTCCATAAATCATAATGACGATTTTATTTATCATCAAAATCAAGAATTTTCAACTTTTTCATTGGCTTCCAAAAAATGAAACCTAGATTTATAGCCAAAAAGAAAGTTATGAATACAACGAGCCAACTTATTTTATATGC
>CAYXFC010000215.1:0-1679 GCA_964464155.1 uncultured Pseudomonadales bacterium | reverse complement strand
AATATATTGTTTAGCTTTTGCTATATCATTACTAAATACTGCTAATGTTTGAATAACTTCGGTTCCAACGTCATGAAGAGCAATGTGTTCATGATCAAGATTATGTACTATATCAAAACAAGCATACATTGGTCCCTCATTTTCCTTTCCATAGGTTAATATGGCTTTAGTACCTTTTGGGATTATAACTCCTTGATTTCTTAGATATGTAATTTATGCTTCTAGAATTGTTCTACTATCTAATATTCTTCTAATACTATCTTTAGCTTCTTGTAACAATGACATAATATCATTATATCATTTTATTATGACTGGTATTTTAACAGATATGAGAAAATAGTGCAATTTATTAATTATTTTCTGGTGATTGTTTAGTGAAATTAGAATTGGGTAGCGTGTTGTATTTATATTTGAGAAATTTATCGTTCATATCATGCAAAGCCACTACAAATAGTGATTCTGCCCAGCCTAAAGGATTGTTTTCATTGGGTTTATTAGTATGGGAATAATATAGCTCTGGGACTCCTTTTGCTGTAGTAGCATGAATCATTTTATCTATAAAAATTTCTGCTTTTTCTCTATTTCCAAGATGGGTATAAATAATTGCTAGCCACGATAAACCAAAGGTCCACTCGGCCTCTTCACTGAAACCGTCAGGGTTTTTATTATAATACCAGTCGTTTTTATACCTAACAACACCTCGCTCTTTGAGAAGATGATATTCCACGTTTTCCAAAATCTGTTTACGTTGATCAGTCGTTACTATGTCATATGGATAGATTAAAGATAGCTGAGCTAAATCTACAAAGTGTTGTTGAGATTCTCTGGGTAATAAATCATTTAGGGCTATTTTACCATTTTCAATCAAAAACCCGGAAACATCAATATTGGGGACTTTGCTGATCTCTTTTAATCCAGCCACACAAGCTCCAATAGAAGAGGCATGGACTTCTTCGTCAAATTCCCAAATACCATTATCTACATCATGCCAGTATTCAATAGTACCTAGATATTGTACTAACTTATTAATAATCCGATAATGATCCTCTGATTCTAAGATTGTTCTTTTGTGATGCAATTCTAACTTAGCTATATTGAAAAGAATTGCTCCAATACTATCGTTTTGTTTATTGCCCCATTCTTCCCAAAATTCATCAAAAGTTTCAGGATTAAAACGGGCATGAATGTACTCATGTCTAGCTTGAGGTTTATGTGAGATTGCATAGTCGATCTTCTCTTCGTGTTTGAGAAATATAGCCATCAAAGCATCGTAAGTGCGTTCAACTGTATTCCAGTCACCTAGTACTTGAAATGCCAGACATTCATAAAAATTATCTCTAAGCCAAGAGCGATCATAACCAGTACCGACTGATTTATCTGAAGCCGCGAAAAGTCCGGATTTATATTGTAAATCCTGTAAAATTTTGATGTGTTGATTGATCAGACGTTGATAAGTTAAAGGTGAGTGCAGTTTTTTATCCATAAACTTAATAGTAACAAAAAAGGGACAGGTTGAAAACCTGTCCCTACAAAAATTATCTAAGAAAACGTTAGAATATAATTTTTTTGTTTATTTCTTCAGTAATTTTTTTATTAAACTCATCTAAACTCATTACTCCCAGATCTTTTCTGCCTCGAGCTCTTACGGCTACAGAATTACTCTCTTGTTCTTTATCTCC
>CAYXFC010000214.1:0-1679 GCA_964464155.1 uncultured Pseudomonadales bacterium | reverse complement strand
TGCCAACTTTATTGAAATAAATCAAGCCAATTGGATATTCTTTGAGAACAGACTCGACTACGCCTGCTTCTCTGTTTTCTTCGGCGTAGATATAGTTACGCTGGTATTCAGGCTGAATGGTGAGTTTGCCAGACAAGCCAAACAGACCCTTACCTTCAAGCTCGTTATAAACAAATCCATCGCAGATTTCTTGAACAGTTATGTTGGTTTTTAAAATTGTTTTCATATTATTTTTTCCTGTGTTTGATAAATAACCTTTTATAAACTTCTTTTCCATTTAAATAAGACCCTCTGCCGTAAATTTTATTCGGATCTTGATCAACGCCACGATTTGAGCCTAAAATTTCAAATTGATCGGGATTGTGACTATCTAAAAAACTAACTGGTACACCCATCACACCTTTATAATCGCTCGGAATATTTTTTACCAACGACACTTCTATCGCATCGTAATTGTCATATTTCTCAAACGGTTTTTTCGTTGTAAATTTTATTACTTCTGCCTCTGTCATAAGTTGAAGTGGTTGATGACGGCGCCCATGGTCAAGATTCGTAAACCAACGAACACCTTGCACGCGTGTAATATAAACTTTCTTGCCACTTTCGTTTGTCTTAATTTCACGAACTTGCTCCAAATTGGCAATTTTTTCAGGTATCTCAAAAAACATCGCACCGGCATTGACTTTGTAATTATTACCTAACCAAACCTTATTCTCTTTAAGTATTGGAAATACTTCTTTGTAGGTAATTGCGTTCATGTTGCCGATTATCAAAAACTTTTTATCATTATCAACAAGTTGTTTTATATACTCACGAAACAGGCTGAACGGCGGATTTGTTACCACAATATCGGATTGTTTCAGTAGATTTTTAGATTCATCGCTACGAAAGTCGCCGTCGCCTTTCAGCGGCGTCCATTCGTTGTGTTTGTTTGCTTTTAATTGTTTAGCAACATCCTTCAAGTTGAACTCACCATCGCCATCTATGTCACGCACTTCGTTGATAATAAATTTGTTGGCAGTTATCTTAGGGCGACCTTTTGCTTTTGCAAGCGTTTTATCATCACCAAATAACCCTAGTTGTGTGTTGGCTACGGGCGAGGGCTTGTAGCTGGTGGTAATAAGCTGTTTCAATCCGATCTTGTTGAAATTGAGTACAAAATAGCGAAAGAAGTTGCTCTCAAACGGATCGTCGCAGTTGCAATACACTACCTTACCGCGGAATGCATTGGAATTATATTCTAAATACGCTTCAATTTCTTTTTGAATATCGCTGTACTGGGTATAAAATTCGTCGTTCTTTACCCGTTTTGCATTTGCGAGATTATTGTTTTTCATAAATTTATTTCAAAAGCTCATCGCTCGATACTCCCAACGCTTGGGCTATTTTTTCAATGGTGGCAAGCGTGGGATTGCCTTTGCCTGCCTCAATATTGCTCATTTGAGCACGATCAAGCCCGACCGCGCGGCAAATGTCGCCCTGTGTCATATTCTTTTCCTCTCGTATACGCTTGATGTTTTTACCAAGTTTGGAAGTTGGGGTTTTCATATTCACAGATGTATTATAGCCAAATATTGTGTCCTATGACAATAATGTGATATATTACAAGTATGTTTATATTGAGGCGGCGGCAGCAAAACCAAAAATTTCCTTCCTTTCAAATTTTCCGCTTCGCGGCG
>CAYXFC010000213.1:0-1714 GCA_964464155.1 uncultured Pseudomonadales bacterium | reverse complement strand
GCGTAGTGATGGTATGTAGATCCATTGCCATATATATGCAGTCATAGGCTGGATTATTTTGCAGCTCGATATAGCCTTTGAGTGCACCTAAGTAATTCCCCAAATGCAGTCTACCTGTGGCTCTAGTTCCTGAAAAAACACGCTGCTTAACTGATGTGTCTGGTTTTTGAGAAAATGAAGAAAACCTAATATTACTACTTTCTCCAATTTCAGTTCTGATTTTTACTCCCACTTTTCCTTCGGCATGTTTCACAATCAACCCAGTCGCTTCATCAATTGCTTTTTCAACCCTATCTTTGTCAATTCCTCCAACCACATCAGCCAAAACAAAAATATCTGTAGTTTTTTCAGTCACTCGCTCAAAACAAGAATCACGATATGGAAATAAATTGAGAATTTTTTCATCATCAGCAATTACTAGAGCGTTGGCTGGCAAGAGAATTAAGTCTCCCCCCAAAGCATGAAACTCTTCTCCTTCTTGAGTAAATCTTAATCTCATATCTCCCCTGATAGCATTAAAATCAAAAGCTCCTAAAGGAACAAGACTAGTTACAGCCACTTTATTAACACAATCCACTACATTGTTAATGTTGGGAATTTTATTATTTTTCAAAAAACGCTTAAATAGAAATTCGACTGCAGGCGGATATTTAACTAAATCTATATTGAGTTTTTTATATAGTTCTCTGAAGCTTGCAAATTCTACACGATCAAAAAAACTATCTAGTAATTTGACTTCATTAAAAACGTCAAAATCGGCTGAAGTAAAAATATTAGACACTTTCTTAACTTTGACATCATGTATTTCCACCACTAACAAATCAAGTTCTGGAAAAGTTACTTTAACATTTTTTTCAATAATAAATTTCATAATTCCTCCTTTTTATAATAATAGTTTACTAGTTTGCTAGCTAATATATCTATTGAGTTTAATACTGGCACCCTAAACCGCCTAGGAAAAACCAGGGGCAGTTCGGTACAACCTAAAATAATTGCTTCTACTTTACTAGACTTCACCAAATCATTAGCTATTTCAATTAACGGTAATTTTTGATTACTCTTGCCACTAATGATATTTTGAATAATATTTCCCAAATCAATGATTTGCTCTCTTGTTGGAATACCAACTCTTACATCCTGAGCTTGCAGAGCCTGCTGATAAAGCCTAGTTTTGATGGTAGTCGGCGATGCTAACAATCCCACTTTTTTATACCCTTTTTTGATTACATCACCCACTACTACATCTATCATCGAAACAAATGGTATATTGGTCAATTTCTGTAATTTTGGTAACAAAATATGTAGTGTATTACAGGCTATAGACATAACTCCTACATTTGTTTTATCGAACATATTGACCCTATCTATTAACATCTGCATTACAACCTGCATATCATTAGTATTTGTCACTAAATCAGGTACCGGTATTGAATTAAGTAAAACTTCAGGATAGCAATCATTATTAGCTACGCCAAAGACAACTGCGTGACTTTTCAAATATCAAATCACACAGTTTTAATGAGGCATCAGGTCCCATGCCACCCAAAATACCAATATTTTTGTTTTGTATTTTTTTCATATATCCTCCAGTTTTACATGATAAGAACAATAGTTAGTGTTCTTTATTAGTTTTATAACCAAAAAAGCCCTTGTAAACATTCCATAATCAATAGGAAACAAAAATATGTACTCCTAAAGATTTGAAATATTTACA
>CAYXFC010000212.1:0-1747 GCA_964464155.1 uncultured Pseudomonadales bacterium | reverse complement strand
TTGGAATTGCTGGACCCAACAATCAAATCTTATCCAAATCCCAGACGTATCAACTGCTTCAAAATGCTCTTCAAAAACTTCGTTCTTTATAATTTTGAGGTTTTAATATGGTAGTAGAGTTGGCGAAAATAAGATGGGGAAATTTACGGAATTTATTATGTAGGAATAAGCATCGTCCAGAACAATTAACAGAACAACCAACATCAAGCAACCCTATCACTGAAATAACAGTAAATGGTCCCTGTTGGGATGAAATAATGTATAACCCATGGGGCAAATTATTTATTCCAGCACTGTCTGATGGAAAATTTATCTTCCATTTAAACGATGGATCAAATTCCGGCAAACCAATTGCGGTGATTGCTGGTAATTCATCAACAACTAATCATCCGATACAATATGCTTATTGCGAAACATTTATTGGTACAAGGTCAGAACTTTGTGAAATTGCACAAAGCTCGAATAGAATGGATTTGTTTTTTGGTCCCGCTATTCGTAACGGAAATTTGGACACACTACCAGATTGGCAAAAACCATTGGAAGTATATAAAATTAACTTTCCTGATATAAATGATCCGACACTCATTCTTAAAGCATATCAACCAGAATTCTTAACTGATGCATGGAAAGAAGATACAAAACCACCATATATTGTTGGAATTTGGATGGATTATAAAAAGATTTCCGGCTTTCGTGAATATGGAAATTTAAATCAGCTTCTTGCACAAAGTTATTAACAGTAATTTTATGAATCAACGTCTTGAAAGAAAAATTGAGGATGGCTGAATTAATTTCGTCAGAAGGAGCTTAATAGTTTAAAGTAAATAAATCATTATGAGAGAAGGTTTGGGGTTGGTAATACATGACATTTTAGAAGCTTTTCAACAAATAAAGGATAGACATTTTGTACATAAGTAACCTATTTATGGGGAAAGGGGGTGGAATTTTACTTGTAATAAAATACCAAACGGTCATTTGGTAATACTTACCCAACCAGGATTGAAACCAACAAATGTTGCTTGTGATCGAGATGATCCATATATATTTAGTTTTCATTTGACTGGTGACCCTTTGTTAGATTTAATGAACGTTAATTTCTATATTGATAGATATGATGAGTCTGGCCCATTAATGACACATTTTCCTATAGGTGTTTATGACCAAAATGGAGGAAGACTTACTTGTTTTGAAAATGGAAAAGAATCACATGCATTACATATTGCAGCACATTCTAACAATTATGCACAAAGACTTCAATTTATTACTGTAAAAACCTCTCAAAACGATGAGCGTGGGGATCAATTTGAAATTGGAGACCTTCGACCAGATGCGGATTTTAATAACCATATTATTGACGTATTAAATCTCCCATATCCAAAAGAGTTCGTACCAAACGTATGGGAAGCATTATTACTATTATATTTGGCGAGAGAGATTTTCACTTCAAACATATCGGATTTTTTTTCAAAAATTGTGTCCGCTAACCCTGAAGACGGAAAGAAAATATAGATGTTGATAGATTAAAAAAGTTCTTTATTCACTTATTTTTATAATTAAATGAGTCTTTTCTACTAAATCTGCCCCGCTTTTACCCCAGCTTTTAAAAGAAGATCTATTCCATTATTGTCAATTCCTTTTGTCGTATATGATTTTTTATAAATTACCTCGCTTATTCCCGCATTAATAATTGCCTTTGCACATTGAAGACAGGGAGCGATTGTACAATACAAAGTTGCGCCTTTTGTTG
>CAYXFC010000211.1:0-1763 GCA_964464155.1 uncultured Pseudomonadales bacterium | reverse complement strand
TCATCCCAAGCTTTATTAAGACCACTTATTTCAATAGTTTTAATTCCCCATTTTGTTGCCATCAAATCAAGAGGTAGGGAAAATTTATAAACAACAGAGCTTAATAAAGCATACTTATTATTGGATCTATAAAGAAGATCATAGCTATATGGTATTTCTGTTTCTCTAATTATAGTAATAATGTCAGATAAATAAATTGTGGCGACTACAAACTTACCTATTTTAACTTCAATACTATCGTTGAAAAGATAAATTCTAGTAAAATTTGTGGGGAAGCTTATAATACTAAAATAGCCGATAGCTAAAAATGTCGAAGCTAAAATCCTAGCATATAAATTATAGGGAATAAATGTAAACCAAGGTAGGCTAATAAGAGTAAAAGACAAGCCAATTCCCAGCAATAACCAGATACTTGATTTTGTGGCTTGTTTATAATAATACTCACCTTTCCAAATAACAGTTTTCGGATTAATAATTTCTTTCACTAGGCCCACAATATTTCCAATAATCAATCCAATATAAGAAGAGGCTAATGATCTAGCTAGCATAAATTAATGCCGAGAAATTTGTTGTGTTTAGTTTTACTTATCTAAATCGTTATCTTTTTGGCATCGGAATGATATCTCCGCCTTTACCATCAAGATTGAGAACGCTGACTAATTCTCCGTTGGTGGGCAAAACAAATTTTGTATTACTACCTCCCAACACTTCGCGGGCAACATCAAGTTTCTTAAGTTGTGCTGCTCTGGGGGTAAAGTTTTTCTCAGCGGCCAAGGCTACCATCTCAACCGATTTGGCCTCAGCGTCAGCCCGAAGCATCCGAGCCTGAGCATCTCCCTGAGCTTTAAGTATTTCCGCCTCTTTTTGACCTTGAGCTTCCAAAACAGTAGCTCTTTTTTCCCGCTCTGCTTTCATCTGTTTACTCATAGCCTCCGTAATATTGGCAGGAGGGTCAATTTTTTGAAGTTCAACTTTGGTTATTTTAACCCCCCATGGATTAGTGGCTTCATCCAGAACTTGGCGTAAACTAGTATTAATACTATCTCTAGCAGTTAAGGATTCATCTAGAGTTTTATCGCCAATAAGATTACGTAGGTTAGTTTGAGCCAAAGTGGTAACAGTATAGCTAAAATTTTGAATTTCAAACTCAGCTTTTACTGGATCAACTACCTTATAATAAATTACTGCGTCAACGGTAACTACCACATTATCTTGAGTAATTACTTGTTGAGGCATAACATTCATTACTTGTTCTCGCATATCAACCGTGATAATACTGTCGATAAATGGTACAAGAATTACGATCCCAGAATCGGCAGTGTTTGCATAACGACCTAATCTAACTACTAATCCCTTTTCATATTGTTTAACAATGCGCACACTTTTAAGTAACGCAATTAAAGCAGTAAAAAATATTAAAGCGAGCATAATTGTAGCTGGGTCCATAGATATAATTTTCAATTACCAATTTTCAATTTGCAAAGAAAAAAGGAAATCGAATTATTTTAACTTAGTAACTTTTAATGAGACACCAGATATAGTCTCAACTTTAATTTGATCTTTTTCGTATAAAACTTCATCAGAAATTGCGCGCCAATCTTCATCTTCTAATCTTACCATACCGGCAGTATCTGGAGTGATTGAACGAACCACTACCCCTTTTTTGCCGATTAACTTATCAATATTAGTTGAGTGAGTCATTATTATAATTTTACGCTTTACCGTGGATCGTCCAAATAAGATATAAGCAACAAATAGAATAA
>CAYXFC010000210.1:0-1771 GCA_964464155.1 uncultured Pseudomonadales bacterium | reverse complement strand
CGGGTTAAGTTCCAGCTTTTGGCCCAAGCCGGAACAGGTTTGGCAAGCTCCTTCAACAGTATTGAAAGAGAACAAATTAGAATCACCAATAGTTGGCAGTCCACAGCGGCTGAAAAGCAAACGCAACAGAGTATAAAGTTCAGTCACTGTTCCCACTGTAGAACGCATATTTGAACCTAAACGTCTTTGATCAATCACTACCACAGGAGACATATTATTAATTTCATCTACATTTGGTCTGTCTAACTTAGGTAAATATTTACGTACAAAACTCGGCAGGCTTTCAAAATACTGTCTTTGTCCCTCCCGGCAAATTACATCAAAAACCAGCGAGGACTTGCCCGCTCCCGACAGCCCCGTAAAGACTACCAACTGATCGCGCGGGATATCGACATTAATATTTTTTAGATTATGCTCGTGAGCATTAACTATTTTTAATTGCATGTGGGGAACTATAATCTATGCCCTAAGGTCATAGGCAAGAGAGAAGATTTTACTCCAAAACTAAGATGTTTTTATAAAAACATAATTGTTTTTGCAGTCATTTCGAGCAAGGCTTGAGTAAAACGAAATGCCTAGACAAGAAATCTAGCAAAGTGTAAAAAATATGCGGTGCAAAGCACCTAGATTTCTCACTGCACTACGCATGTTCGAAATGACAAACCTTATAGAGTTATAAAAGTACGGGATCGATATGACATTGCGGGTTATTGGATCTGTTTTCCCTATATTCTTGATTCTTAATTCTGTATACTAAATTTATGCTTACTACTCAACAATTCGCCGACCTTTGCGATACCACCAAAAAGACCATTCTCTATTATGATCGAATTGGCCTGCTCAAACCGGTAATGCTTTCTAATAATAGTCGTAAATACGAGATCAAACAGGTTTTGCACTTTCAAAAAATCGTCTTACTTAAGTCTTTTGGTTTTTCCTTAGATGAAATAAAGGAGATTATTCAGTCAAATGATTTCAATCAGATTTTTAACAATAGAAAACAAAAATTGGAACAGCAGCAAGAAAAATTGTCTCAAAAATTAAGGCTAGTACAGAAATATTTACATAATCTTAAAAATAAACAATTTCTAATTAACCCTAAAGTCAAAACTGTCGGGCCATACCGCTATTATGCTATTCGTAGGGTAGGGCGTTATGTAGATATCAACCGCTTTGATCAGGAACTTAGTAAGTTAATTAATGATACTAAATTCAAACGTATCTATTTCACCATATTTCATACTTTAACTTATGCTCCAGATCAATGTGATATGACTGTTGCAGCCTTAATTGAAGAAAAAGATCCCAAACAGTATCCTCAGACAGAAATTAAGCTTGTTCCCAAACAAAAAGTGGTTTCTTATGCTCATGTTGGATCTTACCGCTATCTCTCTTATGTCTGGCAGTTTTTAGGCAAATTTGTGCAAGATAAAAAATTCTGTCCAAACCCAGACTATCCTGATCGTGAATTTTATCGAATCGGTGGATTGGTGGAAAAAAATGAAGATAAATTAGTAACTGAACTGCAAGTACCAATAAAGTAGATAATTATTGTAATCCCATTAATATTAAGATATAAATCATATTATGAAATATCCCTCTGTATTTTTCGCTATTTTGCTTGCTTGGGCTGCTATTATCGCTATTGCTTTATGGATCAACCAAAGGACTCTGACCTTTGAATTATATGTCTTAGCTATAGTGTTTACTCTTGTGATGTTTACGATTGGTTTTTGGAGAAACAAATGATCAAAAGATTGTTAAAATTAGT
>CAYXFC010000209.1:0-1800 GCA_964464155.1 uncultured Pseudomonadales bacterium | reverse complement strand
GGTGAAATTTCTTTAAGTCTTTCAGTAATACCAGTTTGGATAAATTCTTCGTATGAAGATTTTTGAAGAGCTAATAAGTCAAGTGGTGGAAGTGGTAAATTTTGTTTTCCAAGATAAATTCTAGGTGAAGTTTGGTTTGGTTTATTCATAAGCAATAAAAAATTCAGGGTGCCAACCTGAATTGACTCTTGGTAATAGGATTTATTGATAGAGGAAAATCAAAATGACCTCCAGATAAACAAAAAAACTAGGCCAAAAAAGGCCTTTTTTGGGAAACTTCGTAAGTATACCAGAAAGATACGAGGTGTCAACAACAAAACAAACGAGGTATTACCTTTTAACTTACTTTTACTATAATGCTATCTTAAATATTTTGCAATATTTGCCTCATGCTCCTCAAGAGTTTGAGAATAATGTGTCGTACCATTTGACTCAGAGATGTAATATAAATATTGATGTTGGTCAGGCTCCAAAACTGATTCTATTGCTTCAAGTCCTGGATTACAAATTGGTTCTGGGGGCAAACCTGGATTAAGGTAAGTATTGAAAGAAGATTCAAAGTATTTAAGGTCATCACGCAAAACTGTCGGCCACCAGTCCAGACCTTTGACAGTTGAGCCTTTGTTCTGAGCATTAGCTTTGGCATACTGAACAGTAGCATCAATTTGCAGTGGCATATCAATTGCTAGACGGTTAATTAGTACTGCAGCCACTTTAGGACGATCAACATCAAATTTAGCTTCTCTTTCGACAAGTGAAGCCAAAATTAATGCTTGAGCAAAAGACAATTTGTGTTTACTTGATTTAACTTTTTCTTCATCAGGAACTTTTTGGTCAAAAGTTGACCGCATCAAATTAACTATCTCTTCTTCGTCCATTGATTTGGGAATTAAATAAGTATTTGGATATAGATAACCTTGTAACTTTGAAGCAATTTGTAAAAAAGTGTCTACGTCAAAATCTACACCATTGCTATCAAATTCTTTTTTAACTATCCATACAACTTCTTCGTTACGCTTTCCTTCTGGAATGGTTATCCAAAAATCTTCTTTCCCTTGAGTTAAAGCTGTGGTAATTTCCTCCAAACTCATACTGGGAGTCAGGCGAAAACTTCCAGCCTGTAATTTTTGATCAATCCCTTTTTGCATCACCAGTATACGAAACGCTAAGGGATTCTTAATTAAATTCTGTTCTTTGAGTAAATTTGCGATTTCAATTGTGCCGGCTCCTTTGGGTACGATTATTATTTTCTCTTGTTCCAAATTGGGATTAACTGGTTTATTCTGATCCTGCCACCAAGAATAAACCCCACCAAAAACTAAACCAAAAAGGAGAAAGGGTGTTAATAATATAATAAATAAGTGTCTTTTTTTCATAACCCAAATTATACACAGCCAAGTTATTATTTGTAGTGATCAAATTCTGCCAATTTTAGTAAAAGTATATCCGACCAACTATAAGTTATTTTGACACACAAAACCAAACACGGTTTGCAAATCAGTCTTTTGGAATAAACTATTTTAGCTCCACAACATTCACATGATTCTTGAAAAAACCCAGGAGTTAGATTCATCCAAAATAAAAAAATGGTAAATAAACTTAATAATGATATTAGGAATAAGATAAAAAAATTTATATATAATTTCATAAAATTGATTATACAGATAAAACTGTGGGTGACTTACAGTATAAAAGGCCAAAAAAAACGACTCTAGTAAATGTAAATTGATGATATGGTTGTAGCACAATGCTACTTATCATCAAAGCACATTTTAGCCTTGAGTCGTCTTCTGATCTATT
>CAYXFC010000208.1:0-1806 GCA_964464155.1 uncultured Pseudomonadales bacterium | reverse complement strand
CTTTTACCCAGGCTGGTCTTGGTCAGGTTACCTTTAATGGTAATGTTAATGCTAATGCTGGTTTAGACATTTCAGGAGCTGACTTAACTTTAGGTGGAACTAACTTTACTGTTAACCATGTTAACTATAATGTTACTACTGCAGGTGATATAGCTGTTAACGGTGGAGATATTACTAGTAGCGGAGCTTTGAATATAACCCCAGGCTCGGGAGCTTTCACTTTGTCTTCAGCTAATGCCAGACTAACTGGGAATGCTGATATAGCTGGTACCTTAACTGTAGCTGGTAATGTTAATGCTAACTCAGGACTGGATGTCACTGGAGCTGACTTAACCGTAGGGGGAGCTAACTTTATAATTGATGTAAGTAATGGCGATTTAACTACTATAGGAGATCTTAATGTTAATGGTGGAAATATTAACAGTACATCAGATTTAACAATAGCTGCTGGAGGGACAGGGACATTAACTGTGGGGACTAGTAGTTTACCCCTCAATCTTAATAGCTCAACATTATATTTAACTTCTAACGGAGTTGGTAAAGATATTTCCCTTACTTCTGCAGATGATATATATTTTGATGATGCTCAACTAACTTCTCCCTTACAACTAACAGTGAGCGCAGACTCTTTCTTATCTGGAGATACGGGAATTATTGATGCTATAAATACTGCATATGCTTCTGCTACTGGTGGTGGTGACGGAACCTGGAATAGTGTTCCTCCATATTTATTCCCCAATGCTATAGGGACTCACTTTGCTA
Organism: uncultured Pseudomonadales bacterium; assembly: GCA_964464155.1. Classification (GTDB taxonomy): domain Bacteria; phylum Patescibacteriota; class Microgenomatia; order UBA1400; family UBA1449; genus CAYLQQ01. The sequence goes on along the minus strand of CAYXFC010000208.1, from coordinate 1,044 downwards.
TCGGAACTCAAACTACCTCTGAAATGATTAGTTCTATGTATGTAACTAGAAATTTAGCATCAGGTGCCCTGGGTAAAGCTTTAGCTATCTTTAACCAGACTGAGAATGCTGATCTACTTACTGCCTCAGCTTCAGGAGAGTCCCGCTTCACTGTTACTAATGATGGTAATTTAGTTTTACATCAAAGTTCTACTATTTCTACTACTACCGGAGTCTTAAATTTGATAGGTGATGATGGCCTAGTTTTAACTAGTTCTAGTACTGCTGGAATTACCTTAAATAGTACGGCCGGTACTTTATCATTAAATGCTAGTGGTCAGAATGTAGCTATCACTGGTAATACTCTTGATATCAATACTCCAACAGTTGATTTATCCTCTCAAGCTACAACTGTATCTTTAGCTGATAATACTCCCTCTAGTTTATCAATTAATGAAGGAGTTACACCTTACCTTACTATTACTACTACTAATGGGCTTGAATCAGTTTCTTTAGGTAATAATACTGTTAATCCTAGTTTTACCTTATTAGGAGATGGAACTTTTACCCAGGCTGGTCTTGGTCAGGTTACCTTTAATGGTAATGTTAATGCTAACTCAGGACTGGATGTCACTGGAGCTGACTTAACCGTAGGGGGAGCTAACTTTAGTGTGGATCAAAGCGGTAACATTACTACTTTGGGTAATCTCACTGGGACTACTGCTACCTTAACTAATGCAGTAGCTGATAACTTAAATCTTTCCAGTACCTTAGATGTAGTTGGCTTTGTTAACTTTGGTTCTTCTTTAACTGTAGCTTCTGATTTATTAGTTAATGGGAATATGACTACTGCTGGAGATCTAGCTGTCAATGGCGGAGACATTACTAGTACCGGTAACTTAGCTATTACCCCAGCCAGTGGAACCTTTACCTTAGATAGTGCTAATGCCAGACTAACTGGGAATGCTGATATAGCTGGTACCTTAACTGTAGCTGGTAATGTTAATGCTAACTCAGGACTGGATGTCACTGGAGCTGACTTAACCGTAGGGGGAGCTAACTTTA
>CAYXFC010000207.1:0-1830 GCA_964464155.1 uncultured Pseudomonadales bacterium | reverse complement strand
TAAAAAAGGGAAATTGAGTCATAGGGATTAGCTGCAATTTTTAGGGAAAAAAGTAAATCTCGTACTTCTTGCTGATCAAAAAGTCCCCGGTTTCCAACTAATTGGTATGGTAAGCCCGCACGACGTAGTGCCGAAACAAAGGGTTCCAGATGATTATTAGCTCTGGATAAAATAGCTACATCTTTATATGTATAGTCTTTACCAACTAGTTCTAAAATTTTTTCAACTACAAATTCAGTTTCTACCTCCAAAGAAGTTACTTCAATTATTTGAGGTTGCGGTAATTTATCGCCCCTTGCAGCGACTAATCTTTTATCCAAAGATAGTTTAACTTCTAGGCGATCAGGATCATTATTAGTAATAGAATTATGAGCTGCATTGAGCACTTTTTGACCGCTGCGATAATTAGTAGTCAATAGTATTTCAGCTGCGTTGGGATACTCATCCTTAAAATCCAAAATATTGTGCACCGAAGAACCCCTGAAAGCGTAAATAGCCTGATCATCATCACCCACTACAGTTAAATTGGGATTTCTATCGGGTGGTGCCAGTAGTTTAATTAATTGAAGTTGAGCATAATTAGTATCTTGGAACTCATCAACTAGAATTTGTTTGAATTGCTTTTGATATTTTGTCAGTATTGATTTTCTTTCTCGAAAAAGCTTTAAGGTCCAAGCAATTAAATCTCCAAAGTCTAAAACGTTTTTACTTAGTTTTAGCTGTTTATATTTTTCATAAGTGTTAAAAAGTTCTTTATATTTATTGTTTAATTCTATGTCTGCTTCATCTTTTAAAGTTTTATTTAAATATTTTTCAAGTTCTTCTGGACTAACATCTTCGTCCTGTAATCTAGAAAAAAATCTAATCATCTCGTTAATAAATTTATTTGGATTGTTTATCGGAGCATAATATTCCAAACCCAAATTCCAAATATTATCATGAAGCAAAACCCATGCCTGTGTTTGAGATAAAATTTCATAGTCTGGAGATAAACCAATTTCAATAGCTTCTTGTTTAAGTATTCGATCACAAAAACCATGAAATGTGGAGATCCATGGCTCTTCATAGCCAAATGGCATTATTTCATCCAAACGGTTAGCCATCTCTCCAGCTGCTTTTTCTGTAAAAGTTAATGCTAAAATTTCCGAAGGCTTAAGACCTTTATTTTTAATAAAATATTCAATCCGGCTAGTTATTACGGTGGTTTTACCTGTACCTGCACCTGCCACAATTAACAATGGTCCTTTGTCATATTTAACAGCCTGAATTTGTGAAGCGTTAAGTTTAGTGTTCATATGAATATGTCATCCCGAACTTAATTTAAGATGACACAATTTACTCCAGCAAATCCTGCCGGTTAAGTTTTTGCCCTAACACGTTCATCTGGGAAAAAGTGTTAGCATATTGATTAGAAGCATTTTGCAAATGTTTTCCCAAAAGAGAAACGCTTTCATCCATTTTGACATAATCTTTTTGTAAAGATTTTAGTAACCTTAACACTGATTTGGCACTTTCCTCTATTTTTTGACCTTCAAAAGCTAGTAATACAGTTTGTAAATGAGCGTACAAAGTATTAGGTGATACTGGATAAATTCTTGATTGTCTAGCTAAATCCATTAGTTCTTGTTCATTACAAATTTCTGCAAATACAGCCTCTGAAGGAATATACATAAAAGCAAAATCAACGGTTCCTTGTGTAGGCTGAATATATTTATTCGCAATATCTTTGATGTGTTTGCGCACATCAGCACTAAACTGTTTACGAAAATTTACTCTTTCTTGAGCATTTTCTGATTTTAACTGTTTAGCAAAATTCTCAACCGGAAATTT
>CAYXFC010000206.1:0-1875 GCA_964464155.1 uncultured Pseudomonadales bacterium | reverse complement strand
AGAATGCATTAAAATACTGTAGTCCTAATATAATAATTCCAGAACATTATTTTCCCAGGGATTTTATTCTTAGAAAAGTACCGGAATCAGTAAGGTCAGATTTTTTAAGGCCAAACATCATTGTAGATGAAATGACTGAACTCTTTACATATCCCGTTAAAGAGATTGACGATTTTATCTTTAGTGAAGATACCCACAAAATAAAAAATATGAAAACTATAGTAAGATTCCTGAAAGTTCACGATCAAGTAAAATATATTGATTAAATCTATGAACACCAAAAAATTTACCATCTTACACAGTAACGACATGCATGGGGATTTTCTGGCTGAAACCAGAGGAGAGAAGGGTGAATTAATCGGTGGACTGGCTTTACTTTCCGGATATCTTAATAAAGTTCGCAAAGAGGAAGAAAACGTTTTGTATGTAATTGCCGGAGATATGGTCCAAGGCTCTTTGATTGACAGCGAATATAAGGGGATTTCCACCATGGAGATTATGAACTATCTATCTCCTGATGTGGTAGCTTTGGGCAACCATGAGTTTGACTACGGTTTGCCCCATCTTTTACTTTTGGAAAAAATGGCTAATTTCCCCGTGGTTAATGCTAATCTATACATTAAAAAATATCATCGTCGGCTCATGCGGCCATTCCACATTATTAAAAAAGCAGGATTTGATATTTTATTTACCGGGATAATTACTGAAAAAATCATGGATGCTTTGAAAATGGATAAGTTGATTGGCAGTATTGTTAACTTGGAGGAAGCGTCAGAAGAGGTCGGCAAAATCTGTAATGCCTATAAAAAAGATGATATTGATTTGACAATTTTACTTACCCACATTGGTTTTGAGTCAGACATTGAACTGGCTAAAATGCTGGATCCGCAATGGGGTGTAGACATAATTATTGGAGGTCACTCGCACACAATTCTTTCTAAACCGGAAAAAGTGAATAATATTTTGATTGCTCAAGCCGGAGTCGGAACTAACCAAATTGGACGCTTTGATATTGAGGTTGATGATGATACTAACAGCATAGTTAGTTCAAAATGGCAGTTAATAGAAATAAATGATCGTTTAGCAAAGCCCGATCCGGCGCTTTTGGACTATATTGATAATTATAAAAAGAAAGTGGATGATAAATATGGCACTGTAATTTGTAAATTTACTAGAGAATTGACTCATCCTAAACGAGAGGTTGAAACTGATTTGGGAAATTTGTTTGCCGATATTTTTACCAGTGCTTGTGAATGTGAAGTTATGTTTGTCGGTTCGGGTTCTATCAGAGTTAAGCAAATGGGACCACAGGTGACTCTTGGAGATGTCATGGCCTGTTTCCCTTATGATGATTCACTGCATCGTTTTTCGGTTAGTGGCAAACAACTCAAAGAGATTTTTGCTCATGTTATGAGAATTGAGAATCGTGACGGCGAAGGAGAGTGTTATCAGGTTAATCGAGGAGTTGAGGCAGTTTATGATGAAAAAAAGAAACAACTTGTGAGTTTAAAAGTAGGTGGACAGCCAGTTGATGACAATAAACTTTACCGTATTGCTATGCAAGGTTATCATTATAATAATGCTAGTACATATCTAGGTTTAGATTCACAATTTATCCAAACCTTGCCGGATCACAAAGTCATATCTACCTCTGCCCAGCAGGTTTTGATCGAATACCTAAATAATCATACAAATATTGAGAGTAAAATTGAGGGAAGGTTGGTATATAAGTAACAATTTTTCATTTTCTTTGCTTGTCCAAATAAAATGAAACAAAAGAAAAGACAGCTCATTAAAACTTAACCAGTAAATTTTCGCTCAAAAGCTATGAATCTTCCCAAATTCTTTTCGGTCAGTTTGGGCTTTCATAACGCT
>CAYXFC010000205.1:0-1897 GCA_964464155.1 uncultured Pseudomonadales bacterium | reverse complement strand
TATAAATCCAGTTGAACAAATTAATAAAGCCAAAGATTCTGGATATGTGCAGATAACTGGAGATGTTATGAGATCGGCCGAAAGATACTACGCCTCTAGTGAAAATTTCCCTTGGGGAATAGCAAATGATACGCAAATATATAGATATGATAATGCTAAATCAGGTTTAACTTCAACGGGAGTTTTATATGCTGATTTTAAATCATCATCAACATCTCAATTTCAAAAGGCCAATTTGTATATTGGTCATTTTACAGCTTCACCACAACAATTTTATACCTGCTATACCCCTCAATCTTTAGTAGCAAGAGCTGGATTTACAGGCGCTGGTGCAAAATATAATAATGCTGATTATATGTATGCGACTGGTTGTAATAATGCAACTGGAGTATGTACAGGATTAACAACACCAACCTATGGTACTAACTGCGGCGCAACAACCGGACCATGGGATCCTACAGGCGCAAACCAATGCTTGCTGTGTTTAGTTTCAAAATAGTTGATAGAGTTTTACAAAACCTCGCGAAAGCGGGGTTTTTGCTTATAAAGAGTTTTACACAAATTTATATATGTATATGTTCTAAGTAGAATTTTTGCTACACTAAATATTATGTTGACTTACTTTTTTTTGTTTATTATTGGGTTAATGGTGGGTAGTTTCTTGTCGGTAGTAATTTACCGTGAAACAACCGATATCCCAAAAACAAAAAAAGAAAAAATTCTGTCTTGGTTGCCAACTTGGGTAGCAGGAAGATCACATTGTGATTATTGTCAAAACCAATTGCTTTGGTTTGAAAATATCCCCCTAATTTCATATTTGATTCAGAGGGGTAAATGTCGCAAGTGCGGTCGCAAAATCCCCTTTTCTTATCCGCTATTTGAATTATTTACGGCATTGGAATTTGTATGGCTTTATTGGTTGATTCAGCGTTTTGCCTTTTTCCAGCAGATGGAAGGCAGCTACTCTTTATTTGTCCTTGGTTTTTGGCTGTTTGTGTTTAGTCTTAGTGTTGCGCTCTCAATTATTGATATCAAAGCTGGTATTTTACCTGACTCATTGATCGTAGTCGGCAGTTGTGTAGCGGTATTGCGACTGCTTATTACCGGAAGGTACGAGTTTATTATTGCAGGTATTGGTTTGGGTTTATTCTTTTTAGCTTTATATCTACTTACTGGGGGGAAAGGCATTGGCTTTGGGGATGTAAAATTAGCTTTTTTTATTGGAGTGGTTTTGGGCTGGTGGCAATGGATATTGGTAGCCATGTTTGTCGCATTCTTGACTGGTGCTATCGTGGGTGTCATACTGATGATATTGAGGAAAAAGACGATGAAGTCAGCTATTCCTTTCGGACCTTTCCTGCTGGGTGGGATGTTGGTCGCCAAATTATTTGCAGAATCTATTTGGCTTTGGTATACAGGTTTAATCTAAATATTAAAATTAATAGTAAGTTAAAAATATTAGACTATAAATTATTTTAATAATAATATGAACACCAAAGGATTTACCCTTGTTGAATTAATGGTAGTTATGACTATTATTGCTATATTAGCGGTAGGCAGCTTTAGTACCTTTGAAGGTTCAAAAGCCTCCGCTAGAGATGGCAGGCGTAAAGCTGACTTGGAAACTATTAGGGGCGCTTTTGAACTTTATTATGCTGATGAAAAAGCTTATCCTGTTTCTCTTCCTGCATGCAATGCAGCACTTAAGAGTGTTGATGGTAATTCAACGTACTTAAACAAGACACCATGCGATCCATCGAACCCGACTACACAAGAATATCAAATCGATTCTAATGGAACTACTTATACAATTGGAGCTAAATTAGAAAGGGAAGATAATACGGTATGTTTAGCTCAAGATTGTACTTCGACTAAACAATGTGATTATTGTGTCACA
>CAYXFC010000204.1:0-1901 GCA_964464155.1 uncultured Pseudomonadales bacterium | reverse complement strand
AAAAAACTTTTGAATTGGAAATCACTATTCCTTGGAAAACAATTACTAAAACATATGAAAAAATATTAGATAAATTTACAGCCGAAACTGAAATTAAAGGTTTTCGCAAAGGTAAAGCTCCCAAAGCTAAGATCGAAACCTATGTAGGCAAATCTAAAATATATGAAGCTGTTGTCGAAGAAGCAGTATCAGATGCTTATATGACGGCTATCAAACAACACAACCTAAAGCCGATTATTAGTCCTTCTGTTAATCCAGTTTCTATGGAAGAAAATAAAGATTGGGTGGTTAAAGTTACATCCTGTGAATATCCAGAAATAAAACTAGGGGAATATGAAAAAGAAGTCAGAGGAATTAAAGCTAAAAATGCTCTTTGGACTCCCGATAAGGCAGGTAAGACTGAAGAGCCTAAAAAAGATAGCAAACCTAATGTTGATGAAATTTTTGAAACTTTAATTAAGACTGCTACTGTTGAAATGTCTGATATTTTAATTGAAAGTGAAACCAGTAGACTTTTGTCTCAACTGGTTGACCAAGCTCAAACTGCAGGAATTACTTTAGCTCAATATTTGGATAGCAAAGGAATGACCAAAGACCAATTGAAAATTCAATATCAAAAACTGGCTGAAAATAATTTAAAAGTAGAATTTATCCTATCAGAAATCGCCGATGATAAAAAAATGGAATTACCGATGAAAGAAGTTGAGCAACTAATAGCTAAAACAACAGATGAAAATGCCAAAAAAGCTTATCAAGATCCCAGACAAAAAACTCATCTGGCAATTATGCTACGTAAGCAAAAGGTAGTTGATTATCTTTTAAGCCTATAATATAATATCATTATAATTTCATGATTTCCTTGACATGATTGTTATACTATCATTGTTGAGAGAAAATTGAGGACTTTGGATCTGCCCAAGTCCTTGTTTTGGTAAACTAAATAATATTATGACTGATCCATTTCAGTTCCCTAAACCAAGTTATATTAGTGGGAGCAAACCAAATCAAAATTCTAATAACTCTAAACCTGTAGCTAGAAATAATAATTATATTGAAGCAATCAGGGAGCAGGGTGGTGCAGCTACCGCTGGCGTTGCTAAAGGTGCTGTTGATCAAATTTTTGGTAATCCTAGTCATTTTCCTCCATTCCCTCAAGAAACTTCACCTCAAGTTCCAACAATGCCCAATTGGAATCAACAACCAAATCAGCAAGTCCCTTTTAATTTTGCTGAGTTCTTAAAACTTAGAGAACAAAAAGCTAGACAACAGGAGAGGGGTCTTGTAGATCAACAGAGAAGAACTGAGACCATAATTTTTTCTCAAAAAGAAGAAAAGGCTAAAAAACAAATTGAGGCTATCAAAGAGGAAATTAGAAAAATTATTAAAACAGCCAAAAGTATGGATTCAAGAGTATTTGAAATTGAAAAAGAAGTAATGAATCCAACTGTTTCCGCTGGAACTTATCATGAGAATTTCTTTGAAAGAGTATTAAAAGTTTTAATTCTAATCCGCAAAAGCCTATCCGATTCTTGTAACTGGCTTGAAACAGTTAGCTCTCGTAATAGTGCCAAATCTTACTATTGGGGCCAAGTAGGTAAATCTGGAGCTAAATATATGTTAAGCAATGAGCGTTATATGTCTACTCAAGCTGGGTAAAACTTCCAATTTTATTTCAAACATTCAAATAATTTTCTATTTTAAACAGTATAAAGTAGGCTGTGTGATCTACTAGTAAATATTTTTTTTCTATAATAGAATAACTCCTTGTATGAATCGAATTAATACTTTTAAGGATGCTATTGCTTATTTTGAATCTTTTATTTTATCTTCGAACCAATATACTAAAAATTTTCGTTTCCTTAAACTTGATAGGACATATAATCTGTTGAAACTGCTTGGTA
>CAYXFC010000203.1:0-1919 GCA_964464155.1 uncultured Pseudomonadales bacterium | reverse complement strand
GTTAATAGAAGAATTAACAAACAGGAGAGTTGAGTCTCACTCCACACAAGAATATCGAAGAGGGTACGCTATCCCACCCTTATTAGAAATATAAACTAAAAGCGCCCCGATGTTATATCTGGGCGCTTATTATTTCTCTCTTAAATTTCTTAACCATTAATCAAATTATCAAATAATGCCCTAAACTCTTTTTCCTCAGATGCTAAATCCTGTTGAGATTCAAAACCGTTACCAATCCGGAAATATTTGCATCCAAATACAAAAGTAGGAATTGAACCTTGGGGATTAAATTCACTATAAACTGCCATTTGATCAGCGGGTACTGTGGTTTCCACTGCTGGAGTCAAGGTGTCATCATTAGTATCTATTTCCCAATGACGAGCTACAATTAGACCTTTATTAACATATTCTTTAGCTACCTTATCAAAAGTATCCTTTATCCAAGTGCAATGTGGACACCAAGTGGTAGAAAATAGATAAACTACTGGTTTACCGTCTTCCTTGCAAATTTCTGCTCCTGCTTTTTGAGAAAATGTAGTAACTCCAGTCACAGTTATTGCTTCTGTTGCTGGACCAGCTTCTACCGGTGCTTGAGCTGCAGCTACTTGAGCAGTAGCAGCTGGAACTACTGCCATTTGTTGCGCACTATTTTTTTCAAGAGTTTGTACTTTGGTATACAAAATCCCAATTGCAAAGGCGGCTACAACCAAAGCCAATACTAAAATATTGTTCATTGGGCTAGATTTGGGAGTTTCATCAGACATATAATATTCCTTTCGATATGAAAAAATTAATGATAAAGTATCTATCTATTGAGAGATACTTGCTGTTTGATTATACAAATAAGCTTGCTATAATCAATCTCAGATTTTCTCATCGCTTAAACAGCCTCACCAACTGGTCAGATGAGGGCAAACCAGCCTTATAGGGGTTCAATGAGTCCCGACTTGTCGGGAGAAAAGAGTGGAACCGCGATTATGTTAACCGCCTCTTTAAGTTAAACTTGAGGGCGGTTTTTTTGTCCCGCGAAGTAAATATAGTCATGTAATAATTGATAGTGGAAAATTAAGAAAAAGATGAATTTACACAATTTTAACTTCTTTTACATCGCAGCTATCAAGAGTATGGTTTTGAATTCTTTGATAGTTTTGTCATCAGTAGTCCTCTGAGGGACACTTTGATGACATAACATAAAAAAACCATACTCGTGAAGACCGATGTATAGAAGCAGTTTTCTTTTGTTACTTTTCTTTACACTAAAGAAAAGTATATTGAATATGTTTATCATTTATCTCAAAACTACCAAGCCTATTTGAATTAAAAGAGGTTAAAATCTTTTCAAATAGGCCAAACAATTATAAATTTATACTAATTCAAAACTAAAATTTTGATACTTTATATGAACGACAATCAAGAATATTTACACAACCTTCGTCACACTAGCGAGCATGTCATGCATCAGGCTGTTAAAGAATTATATCCTCAAATTCATCTGGCTATGGGACCTGCGACTGACGAAGGTTTTTATAATGACTTTGACAGTAGTCCAGAAAATGGGGAACCGGTTGTAATTACCAAAGATGACTTTGCCAAAATTGAAAAACGAATGTGGCAACTTATCAATCTAAATCTACCAATTACCCAACATGAAATAACTGAAAAAGAAGCTAGAGAATTATTCAAGGGCAATCCCTACAAAAATGAGTGGTTGGACGAAATTGTTAAAAAGGGAGACAAAATAACGGTCTATTGGACGGGTAATCCAGGAGAACCAAACTCCATGGTGGACCTTTGTCGCGGACCTCATCTTAACTCTACTGGAGAAATCAAAGCTTTTAAATTATTATCTGTGGCTGGAGCCTATTGGCATGGAGATGAAAAAAACAAAATGCTGACGAGAATCTATGGGACTGCTTTCC
>CAYXFC010000202.1:0-1925 GCA_964464155.1 uncultured Pseudomonadales bacterium | reverse complement strand
CATCAGAAAATTAAAAGCTAATATGCCTATTTTCCCGATTAGCAGGTTAGCATCAACAATTGCTAGAATTGCTATTAATGATGATGATTTTATCAAAGATACAAATATATTTATCAACAAACAAAGAGAATATTTAATCCAGAAAATCATTAAATTAGGTTTTATAGTTTTACCATCTCAGACTAATAATTTATTTATTAAAGTTACTCCATTTTTTAAAGATGGGAGGCAGTGTAGTAATAAATTAGTTTCTCAAAATGTATCGGTAGTAAATGGAGCTTTTTTTGGTGAAGAAGGCAAAAATTTTGTTCGTATAAGTGTTCGTAATCCTAAAATTAACCAATTATTTATAAATATATTAAGCGACATAGTAAAAAATAGAAAAGAGAAGATATGAAATAATTTTTTTATTAGATAGAATAGATAAAACAAATAAGTAAAGGAGAAACTGAAATCGAGTAGAAATAATGATAAGATATGAAATAAACTTATATTATTATTTAACAATATATGGGACAAGACAATGAAAAACCAACTATTACAGAATTAGAGGAATTAGTAAAAAAAGAGACTCAATATAAGGGAGGATTAAGTTTAGGTGATTTGCTGAGACGATCCCAACAAAAAAATAAAGAAAAAGCTACTGAATCCGATTAAATAATTTAATTAATAAACAATAATAAGTATATGAACAAACAAAACTTGCAAACACTCAAAGGTTTTCGGGATTTTTTACCAACTGAAAAAAGAAAACGGGATTTTGTTATGGCAAAAATTATTGAGTTTTTTGAAAGATTCGGGTTTGAGCCATTAGAAACACCGACTTTGGAGTATGCATCGCTGTTACTGGGTAAATATGGGACAGAGGCAGATAAATTGGTATACAAATTTTTAGATAGGGGAGAACGGGAGGTAGCACTTAGATATGATCAGACTGTACCTACTGCCCGGATATTGGCTCAATATCAAAATGAACTTCCCAAATATTTCCGTCGCTATCAAATTCAAAATGTGTTTCGAGCCGATAAACCTCAAAAAGGAAGATTTCGTGAGTTTACCCAATGCGATATTGATATCTTTGGCAGTAACTCACCGATAGCTGATGCCGAAATCATTGCTTGTGCTTATTTTGCTTATCGCAATGTTGGATTTGATAATATTGTTATAAAAATAAATGATAGGCAAGTTTTATTTGATACACTTACATTATTTGTCACCGATCAAGTTACACTTTTTTCTATCGTTCAAAGTATAGATAAGTTAGATAAACAAAGTGAAGAACAAGTGAAAAACGAACTGGTTGCCAAAGGTTTGACAGAGCCAAATGCTTTTAAAGTTTTAACCGCAATTAAAGCAGCTCAGGTGAGTGCAAGTTTAGACCAAATTTTAGCCTGTACTAAAGCTTTAGGAGTCCCAGATGGTTCTCTAGTTTTTAATCCCACAACAGCTCGAGGTTTGGACTACTATACAGGCATGATTTTTGAAGTTGTTATTCCCGGATATAGTGGGGGTTCAGTTGGTGGTGGTGGTAGGTATGATAATCTGATCAAGCAATTAAGTGACATTGATATACCGGCAGTTGGTATCGGTATGGGTTTTGATCGAATGGTTGAAGCTGCAGATGAGTTGGGTGTTTTTAATAATTTAAATTATGCAAAAAAAATAATGGTTACAGTATTTAGCGAGCAACAATTAAAATATGCACTATCAATTACTAAAAAACTAAGAGCAGAAAAATTTATAGCCGAAACTTGTCTTGCAGTCGGAGACTTGGGTAAACAGCTTAAAATTGCATCACAAAAAAGGATGGACTTTGTTATTATTGCCGGCGAAAACGAACAAAAAGAGGGGACAGTAACAGTGAAAAATCTAAAAACTGGAGAACAGCAAAATGGTAAATTGGAAGATTTAATAATTTTATTTAA
>CAYXFC010000201.1:0-1930 GCA_964464155.1 uncultured Pseudomonadales bacterium | reverse complement strand
ACTATCAATATCAATATTAGTCGCTTCTTTAATCAGTTGAGCAAAAGTCTTTCGCGGATAAGGAGGCTGGAAGTTTATTTCTTGATCATCAATTTTAACTTTATAATCACCGGTTACTTCTTTGACCACAAACCCCATGAGTCTTTCCTGCATTTCCATATTTTTGAGATAATCGGCATACCCATAATAATATTCCATCATAGTAAATTCTGGATTATGTTCCCGATCGACACCTTCATTACGAAATGCGCGACCTATTTCAAATGTCTTTTCAAAACCAGCTACCATCAGTTTTTTCTGCCACAGCTCTCCCATGCAAATTCGCAGATATAAATCCATATCGTAAGCTTTGATATGAGTTAAAAAGGGATTGGCAAGCGCACCTGAAGCTGTAATTTCCAAAATTGGTGTTTCAACTTCCAAAAAACCTTCTTGCAATAAAAATTCTCTGATTTTTTGGACGACTTTACTTCTGTTTATAATTTTCTCTCTGACTTCTGGGTTAAGTATCATGTCGATATAACGATGCCGATATCTTTCCTCAACATCCTTTAACCCATACCAGCTATCAGGCAATGGCCGCAAAGATTTGGTGACAATTTGTAAATCAGATGCTTCCACGGTAGTTTCACCTGTTTTGGAAGTAATTACTTTCCCCTGAATGGAAACAAAATCTCCAATATCTAGTAACTTCACGAGAGTAAAAATGGTATCTGAAACTAGATCTTTTCTCAGCATTGTTTGAATTTTGCTACTTGGATCCTCAAGGTCTAAAAAGTATAAATTGCCATGACCTCTAATTGATCTAATTCTCCCAGCAATAGCAACCATCTGATCCATCATTTCTCTGGCTTGTAAAATGTTGTGATCACGTTTGATGGTTGCAGGATATGGGTTAATACCTAGCTTTTGGATTTGTTCCAGCTTTTCAATTCTGATTTGACGCAATTGTTCCAGTGGTTGTTGATCGGTCATAAATTATTGTGTCATCGTGAGCGAAGGCTGAAAGCCGAAGCGTGACGATCTTTTGGAATTTACTAAAAACGAAATAGATTGCCACGACTTAATTTTCAGTTAGGTCTCGCAATGACAATCTGTATGTATCATACCAAAAATCCCCCGCCGAAACGAGGGATTTTATATTCAAAAAATCTCCAGATTAATGGATTTTAACGATTTCATAAACTACTCTACCAGCAGGGGCTTCTACCTCTACACTTTCACCTTCTTTTTTGCCAATCAAAGCTTTGCCAAGAGGTGAATCATGACTAATCTTTTTGGCCATAGGATCAGCTTCCCATTCTCCTACGATAGTAAAGTTGTGTTCGCCATTGTTAACTTTGACTGTGATTTGACTTCCTAATGAAACTAATTTTTTACCATTAGAGTTACTTTGTTTGATCAATTTTGCATGAGCCAAAATATCTTCCAGCTCTTCTACTCTACCCTCAACAAAAGATAGTTCTTCTCTTGCAGAGCTATACTCAGCATTTTCTGACAAATCACCGTTATCGCGCGCTACAGCTACTCTTTTTACCAATTTAGGTAGTCTGATTTTTTTAAGTTCAGCAAGCTCCTTCTCTAATGCTTGCAATCCATCTTTGGTTAGAAATACTCCATTTGTATCAGACATATATTTATCCTACTATATTAATAATTATTTAGTTTGTATAGTAAGTTTTCAGTTTATTATATTATTCTTTTTATAGTAAAAAAAACACCCCTTGCGGGATGAGGCTTTTTCTATGTCCAAAATATACGCAAAATATTAAGTCACGTCAATACGCATTTTTTATATATTAATCTACGAAAGGAATTATATATAAAACTTTGTGAAGAAATTATGAGCTTTTTAGTTAGTTAAAATGTAAATATTATCCCAAGTTCTAATTTGAAGTGCACCACTAGTTAGCGTATGATTCGGTGCATG
>CAYXFC010000200.1:0-2001 GCA_964464155.1 uncultured Pseudomonadales bacterium | reverse complement strand
ATTTTTTTTATATCCTTTAAGATATTTTTTGATAAAAAGTAAAGGATTACGGGCATAGTAATAAGCTCTGTTTACAGTTAAATTATTTGACCCTTCGATACCAAAACTAGCAGAAACTGCATGTTTTAACAAAATCTGATTAATAATTATATTGCGCAACCCCTTTGTTTTTGCTCTATAACACCAGTCAACATCTTCAAAATATGATTGATAATCTGTATCAAAATCCCCAATTTTTCGCCAATTTTGAACAGAAATTAACATGCAACAACCAGTCACCCAATCAATAATCCTAGTTTTACTTAACTTTTTTAAACTCGAAATTGACTTATTTATTAAGTAATGTCTTGTAAAATAATACTTAGCATCCAAATATCCACCTGCAAACCATATTTTTTGAGGGTTTTGTAAATAGGAAATTGCACAACCAACAGCCCCAGTATCTTTTTGATTATTAGCTATTTTAACTAACTCTATGATTAATTTAGAATCAACTTGAGTATCATTATTAAGGAAAAGTAGATAATCAAAATTTTTAATCAAAGCCTTGGAGGCTAAAAAATTACATCCAGCAGCAAATCCCATATTTTGTTTGGCATAATATATCGAAGTTTTTTGTAGTTTGTTAAACCATAAGAGATCTAATTGCCTCAATCCGCTATTATCTAAAATTAAGATATAATAAGATTTATAATCATTTTGTAATAAACTTTGAATACATTTTTTAGTAAATTCTATCTGTCCGTAATGTAAAATTAATATAGCAACTCTAGGATATTCCATAATGAACGTGCTTTTTTTGTTTGAATCTAACTTACCATCATCATATCATAACAAGACTTTATCCCCCGGAGAATTAAGAGTAATAGCTGCTCAAAAACAGGTTGAAAAAGTAATCGCTTTAGGTCCTTTCGGAAAGTCATTTTATAATATTAAGGCAGAAAAAGAAATAAAATCAGAGAGTGAAAATAAAATTAGCTTAGTTAGATTTAAGACCATTTTTCCATATTACTTTAAGTTTATTCCACTATTCTTTCATGCGCTAAATATTATTAATAAAGAAAAAATTGATCTAATTCATGCAGAATCTCCCCACATTAGCGGAATTGCTGCAGTTATCTTAAAAAAAATATTCAAAATTAAAATTGCCGTTGAATACCGGGCTAGTTATGATGAAATTTTCCAATATCGCTTTAAGTTTATTCCATTAAAAATAAAATCTTTTATATTTTGGAAAGTATGTAATTGGGTTTTTGGCAATGCAGATTTAATTTTGGCCAATAGTCAAACTTATGCTTCAATATTGCAAAAGCGTTATCCAAAGTTTGAAAATGTCCATTTTTATAATCCTGGAGTTAAACTACCCAGGCAGGTAACCCAAGTTAAAAAGAAAAAGATTATTGGTTTTTTAGGTAGATTATATCCAGACAAAGGAGCTATTTATTTATTAAAGGCTATTAATTTGATTAGTAAGGAGCTGAGTAAATTGGGATGGAAAGTAGAGCTTGCCGGTGATGGTCCAGAAAAAAATAGATTACAGGAATATATTATTAATCATCAGTTAAATAAAATTGTAAGTTTAGTAGGAACCCAAGATCGCTGGAGCTTTTTATCTAAAATCAGTATTTTAGTTAATCCAACCATTGTACAAGCCGCATTAGAAATGGTTAACATAGAAGCAGCAGCGCTTAAAATTCCAACTATCTGTTTTGGAAATAAATTAATCCCAGAAACTGTTAGGCATCAACAAACCGGAATTAAAATTAAAAATAAAGACTTCCAAAACCTGGCATGGCAAATTAAATTTTTAGTTAACCATCATCAACAAATCAATAAAATGGGAAACGAAGCAGCATACTTATATAAACAACAATATACTTATATTCATCAAGTAATGAATTTAAGGCAAGCATATCGTAGTATTGGCTACTAAATTTTCTCTTGCTTTTTTGGTAGTGTATAACTTTAGTGTGTAAAACCAAAAGCGGGTAGGTAAAATAC
>CAYXFC010000199.1:0-2018 GCA_964464155.1 uncultured Pseudomonadales bacterium | reverse complement strand
TACGGTTCACATCCGTAAGGTCAGAGGTTCGAGACCTCTCGAGTCCACTACAAATTATTTAATCACTAAGTCTGCGGTGTCTACATTATCTTCCCCTAAACAAAACGAAATTATTAGATATAATACTCAAGTTATTTCTATTACAAATATATGTTATTAATATGAAAGAGCGTAAATTATTGAAAGAACAACTAATGGATTGGCAGAGTGGGTCATTTGATGGTGTACTCGCAATAGAAAGAGGGGTAGCTGCAGCTGAAAGACATAAAAATCAGAAGATAAGACGAGAAAGAGCTTGCAGTTATTTAGCATTATTAGAACCTGGTCAATATCGGACTGGGAGTAGAGATCCAATTAAAGGAAAAGTTACTTTTTCACAAATTATAATAAGGGAAATGAATCCAGATGGTACCGTATTAATAGTTGAAGATAAAAAAGCATATTGGATAAACCCCATTGCTTTATGTGAGAGATTATCTTTAGGTGGAATAGAAATAAATTTGGATTCTCAAGATTAATTACCCCCAATCATTTTCCATAAATTTTTCCAAAGGCTTAGCTTAGTTTTTTTATTGTTTGTTCTCCAGTCAACTATTTCTTTTTGCCAACAAGTTAAAACCACCCATTTACTTTGATCGTTTTTTTTAGCCACAACAGCAATTTTTTTACCATTTTTGTTCCGAAAATATTTATATGCTCCTGATGTTTGAGCAGATACGAATTCGTCTGGTTTTGCCCATGCCCAATAGACATCACGAAAATCAATTCCTCTCTCGTTCATGCGCTGCAAAATATGATTAGTAAAAATAAGCCCTTTATATTCCATAAACCTAGTATATTGTATCAAGTATAATGTATATAGTATGAATCCAATGGCTTTTAAATACACTATTAAAACAAATAAAAGGAGCCGAAATTTACGCTTAACTATTAAGAGTAATGGGGAAGTAGTTATTGCCAAACCCTGGTTGATCCCAGATATAATCGCACAACAATTTATTAAAAGTCATAAAAAATGGATAGAAAATAAACTTGCCCTATTGCAAACTAAAAAAAAGAGCGATAAGTATCTATATCAAGGCATATTGTACGACATAGTATTTAATATAAATAAATTTTCTGTCAAATTTACCAATAATAAACTTTATTTAACAGCACCAGAAAAAAGCATTGCTCTTAAAACCTTAGAAAAACACTTAATTAATCAGGGCGGTAAATTAATTAGACAAACTACTAAGTTGGTTGCTTGGAAAATGAATATTGAATACGGCAAGATTACAATTAGAGATCAAGATAGTCGATGGGGCAGCTGTTCATCAAAAGGCAATCTTAATTTTTCGTGGCGACTAATTAAAGCTCCACAAGTAGTTTTGGAATATGTTATTATTCATGAACTGGCACATATTAAACACATGGATCATTCAAAAAAGTTTTGGCAACTTGTAGAAATATATGACCCGGAATATAGAGAGCACCGACATTGGCTTAAACGCAATCAAAACTTAATGAAATAATAATATGATAAGTTTCAATTTGACAAAATATTTATTAATGTATTTAGTCAAATGACTTTGGATATAAATATGGATATAAAATTTCTTTCTGCAGGAATGATAATTGAAGACATTTTTGCAGTAATTAAAGTAGAACGCAAAGATGCAGCCTCTGGAAAAAAATTCCTTAAAGCAGAACTTTCTCATGTTAGCGGTATGATTGGGGCAAAAGTTTGGGAAGAAAGCATACCGACCGCGCCACTTGAACCCAACAAGGTTTATCGTATATCTGGAAGAGTAGATGCTTACAAAGGTAGTCTTGGGTTAGTAATTACTCAAGCTAGGCAACTTGATGATGAGGTCATCGAAAACCACTTAAAACCTCGTAAATCTCTCGTTTTTGATATTGAAACAGCGGGTGAAGACTATGAAAATTTAGATAAATGGAGCCAGGATTATCTTTTGGAAAAGCTACAATACAATACGCAAGACAAGGAAAAGGCAAAACAAGCGACAGCATTGTAT
>CAYXFC010000198.1:0-2023 GCA_964464155.1 uncultured Pseudomonadales bacterium | reverse complement strand
ATTTTGCGAAGACTTAACCGTACAGAACTTGAGGGGGTTGTAGCACACGAAATGTCCCATATAGGTAATTATGATATGAGACTTATGTCAGTGGTAACTATCATGGTTGGTTTCATAACTTTATTAGCAGATTGGTTTTTACGAGCTTCATTTTGGGGTGGTAGAAAAAGAGATAATGATAGAGAGGGTGGCCAAATTCAAGCTATTTTTGCTGTTGTTGGCATAATATTAGCTTTACTGTCCCCTCTAATTGCCCAGTTAATTCAACTAGCTTTATCCAGAAGAAGAGAATATTTAGCCGATGCTTCTGCAGTTAAGCTAACCCGTCAACCGTCAGGGCTAATTTCAGCTTTGCAAAAATTATCTGCTGACAGTGAACCTTTGGAAGCTGCTAATAAAGCTACTGCCCATCTATACATTACTAACCCACTTAAAAATAAACATGGGGGTATAGGTTGGTTTGCCGGTCTTTTCTCGACACATCCGCCAATTGATGATAGGATACGGATGTTAGAAATGATGAGATAAATATGGTAGAAAGAAATAAAGTTCACGAACAATTTTTTAGAACCAGAGCGTCTGATCCCGAAGCTTTATTTAATGCCTTTCATAGGTATCAAATAGGACTTTCTCGCCTAGCAACACAAGAAGGCAATATTCTAGATCCCAAAATGCAAGATATAGTAAGAGAAATGGGTTTAAGGAGAGGATTAACTTATGCAGATATTACCCAAATAGCTTTAATATTAGATGGCGGAGAAGAGGGTAAATATAGTCAAAGATGGCAAAGAGTTTTGGAAAAAAATTGCCCTGAATAAATATTATGCAATCAGACATATCTCTTAAAAATGGTGAAAAAGTTTATCTTCGTCCTCCCCAACTAAAAGATTTAAATCAAGTTTTAGAATTTATTAATAAGTTGGCTGATGAGGATGCCATGATTGCCAGTGCCAATAAATGTACTTTGGAGGAGGAGGAAAAATACCTAAAAGATGTTTTGCAAAAAATCGAAAGTGGGCAAATGGTAAGTCTTTATGTTTTTGATGAGAAAGATAACTTTTTAGGTTCGGCTAGCGTTGAAAAAAGAAAAGGAAGATCTAATCATATTGGTTTGTTTGGAATCGCGTTAGCAAAAAAGGCTAGAGGTCAAGGAATTGGTAAACTTTTAATGCAGCAAATTATTACTTTGGCTAAAAAAGAGCTTAATTTGGATCAAATTGTTTTAACCTGTTTTGCCAAAAACGATGTTGCTCAAAATTTATACAAAGCTTTAGGTTTTCAACAATACGGCTATTTACCCAATGCTTATCTATACAAAGGTGAGTACGTGGATCAGGTTAACTTCTACAAAAAAATTTAGTCTTCATCTTATCTTCAAACATTTTTAATTATACTAGTAACATAACTAAATATAATGGAGGATTATGCTTACTGACCAATCCATTCAGGTAGATTATGGTAAATTAGATTCTAGCGATATCAAGGCATTAAATATCGGACTGACAAAAAAAGTGACAATTATTAATAAACATTTGACTAATAACGTTTTAGTATACAAATTAAAAGTTAGAATACAGCAACCCAAAAGTAGCCAATATATAGTTGATTTATCATTATTAAATAGTGTGACTTTACATACTAGTGGACGAGCAAATTCTATAATTGTAGCTTTGGAAAATGCTTTTAATCCTCTTAGAGAAAACTTGCTTCAACATATTAACAAAACTAAAGAATCTCACGAGAATATCACTCGTAGACAAAGAGCGCAGAGATTAAACAATGCTATCGGCAGTCTGGATCAATATATTCAAAAAGAAGACAAACAAAGTTTTACCAAGGCGTTGATTCCTCTTTTAGAAGATTTAAAAAAATATATTCAAAGACGACTTAGATTTACTAGATTGCTTGGTAGAAATATCGATAATAGTATTAAGTCTACAGAAGTAGTAAATCAGGTGGTGGTACAAGCTTATGAAAAATTCAAAAATAGATATGATACATTTGTAACTCTTCGCAACTATAA
>CAYXFC010000197.1:0-2051 GCA_964464155.1 uncultured Pseudomonadales bacterium | reverse complement strand
ATAAAACATATCCCGGAAAATGACCAAGATTTCTTTTTACATATTGAACAATTTGGACTTGCATCACACGAGCTGTTGTCAATGCTAAATGATAGTAAGGCAAGAACTACACAGCTTTGGGATATTATAGTAGAAAAGGCGGGTAACGATGACAGATACAAATTAATTGTTGATTTGATTGCCAAAACTCAAGAAGAAGATACTAAAAAAACCATTACTGATTTAGTATATCAATTTATCTATATCACGGGATATATTAATCAATTTCTTAAGCAGGAAAGTATTGAAAATCAACTTAAAATCAAAAATATTAATCTATTTTTTGATAGACTAAAACAGTTTGATAAAGATTATCCTAAGGCTTCTATTGCTCAAGCTGTTGCTTATTTTGATTTACTTATTGAAGCTGGAGAAAATCCGGCTCAGGCACAAATTGAAGATATCGATACAGTTTCACTTTTGACTATACATGCCGCCAAAGGTTTGGAATGGCCGATTGTTTTTATAGTTAACTTAGTTTCAGATCGTTTTCCTTCTCGTAATCGTAGCGAAATTATTGCTTTACCAAATGAATTTGTTAAACAAAAATTGCCAGTAGGGGATATCCATATCCAAGAAGAAAGACGCTTATTTTATGTAGCAATTACTCGAGCTAGAGATTATCTTTTTGCTGTTTATGGTAAAGATTACGGTGGACAAAGGCCCAAAAAACCATCGGGATTTTTAGCCGAATTAGGGCTTGAGACTACATTATGGAAACCTAAAGTACAGCTGTCTTGGTTATCTCAGCTTAGAGGAGTTGACGCGCCCAAACCTAGAGCTGTGATCGATGGTCAATTCCAGCTAACCCATTTATCTTATTCTCAGATTGATGTATATAAAACTTGTCCTTTGAAATATAAATACCAATATATCCTCAAAGTTCCAACCAAACCCCATCATGCTTTTGCTTTTGGTTCGACTATTCATTTAACTTTACAAAAATTTCATCAGTTTACTATTAAAGACCAAGTACCATCTTTGGATTCTTTGTTTAGTATGTATGAGAAATTTTTTATTGAAGTTGGCTATGATAGTGCGCAACAAAGAGAAAAAAGATTTGAGTCAGGAAAAACGGCTTTAGAAAGATATTATCAAAATTATCAAAATAAATTTGATGGTAAGCCAATTAAATTAGAAACTAAATTTAAGATCATGATTGACGGAATTCCAATGATAGGGAGAATTGATCGTATTGATAAATTAGAACAAGGATATGAATTAATTGATTATAAAACTGGAGGTACCAAGGATCAAAAAGCGGTTGATAAAGATGCTCAGCTAACAATATATGCAATGGCCTCACAGGTATTATTAGGACAACTTCCGCACAATTTAGCACTTTATTTTATTGAATCGGGTGAAAAAATAAATACGATTAGAACTGAGATGCAAATTGAAAAGAAAAAACAGGAAATTATAGATACTGTACGGGAAATTAAAAAAGGTAAATTCTCTGCCACTCCTGGTTTTCCAGTACCTTGTGGATATTGCCCATATAATCAAATCTGTCCGATGGCAAAAAAAAGTTGAGCTACTAAAAAGTTAATACGGTGATATATAAAAAAGTTAGAATCAAACATCCTAATCCAATCAAAATGGGAAGATAAACATAAAATGGAATTTTATATTTGGGATTAATTTTCTTTGTTTTATTACTGCGTATGCTTCTTACTTTTTTTGAGAGCATAATATTAATATGCGTTAAAAGAAGCAAAAAGTCAAATTTTATAAAAACCTTCTTTGAATCGGCTAAAACCTTTCCAATTTAGATTTTTTTGAGGAAACCTTTCATCATACAGACCTTCAAAATCAAATACTTTTAATTTTCTCTTTTTACATTCCAAAATCGCTTGCCAGACACAAAGAGTTGGTGCAAATAATTGTCTACCCAAAACACTTGAGGCGTTGTGCCAGTAAAAAGCCATATTAGAAGAATGCAGTATTAAACAAAAAGCGAGACTGTAAGATAGTGTGTGTAAATGGCTAGTACAATGTACAAGTTAGCAACT
>CAYXFC010000196.1:0-2064 GCA_964464155.1 uncultured Pseudomonadales bacterium | reverse complement strand
TTGAACCACAATCACTAGTTGAACCACAATCATCTACACACAACCCTCTTATATTAGGAGGTTCAGAACTGCAACCAGAAATACAAGCATTAACGTTGCTTTTGCACCTATTAACCTCATCGTTATGGGATTGACAAGAACTACAAGTTGCATTTGCGGCTATACAATCTCGAACTGAACTATTATCCGCCTCGCAATCTATTTGACATGCTCTATCTAATGGATAATTGGATAATTCTTGAGTTTTTGTCCTAAACGGCCACCAACTAAACAAATCCCCTACTGAGGCTTTGATCGCATCCCAAAAACTTAAAGATGGACCAGATGAGGTGGCAGCTCCTAATACCGCAGAATGCGAATCAGTAGATGCTAAATATTGAGGGGAAGGTTCAACATCAATGGAAGCTAAATAAGCTTGTGACTGTTGTTGATAAGCAATAGTCTGTTGTTCCAAGGCAACAAAGGGAGTCAAAGCAAATTGCAAAGACATCAAGGCAAACATTAGCAAAGCCCCTAACATTCCAACAGTGGCAGGTAGGTGATCAGCATGGAAAATTCCTTTAAATGGAGGTTGATAGGTGTAGACAAAAGAATCTTTATCTAAGGCAAAGCGTCGTGAGACTATTTTGTGCTGACGCATTGTTTGTGCAGTGTGGGCAGATACCATATTTTTTATTGGCCAAATTTTGTGGCACTGTATTTAGAATAGAATGCCAAGGAAAGTAGTGTCAAGTAGGAAATTAGATTTTTGAATACAAATAGTTTGCAAAAATGATTATTCTAGATTAAAAACACAACCAAACACAGATGTCGACAGCTTAATTAAAAATATCAAAAACTTACAGATAAATAACCCCAAAAGCAAATCTTTTATAAATATTATCCCAGTAATCTATATCATTTTTTTATTAAAAAGAGTTAATTGTTTAATGTTATGTTTAATGCTAAAAGCTGAGATAATTACTTAGAATATAAAACAAGGTAAATTATAAAAATAAAGCTTAAGAAAACAAATTTAATAAAATTATGAACCTTAAAAAATGACAATGTTTTGACAGCGTAATTAAAAACGGTAAGTGAAAAAATATATCATAATGGTATTGAAAATCAATTTTTGCCTTAAATCAACTTAAATGTCAGATTATAAAGGTTTGACAGCAGCTGGTAAATTAATACTAAAAGTCAGTCCTTTTACAGTGTTTTTAACATCGATCATTCCCCTATGCCTTCTCACTACTATGGCATCAGCCACTATCAAATTCAGGTGATGTTGACCCCCCTCATTTAATCCAGGTCGATATATTGAGAACGGATCCTCCAAATCTGTTTCACTAATTTTTAAACCTAAAAATATCATTTCTAGATTAATATATGGGACACCATCATGTGACAAACTATGATCAACCACAACCTCCATCTGAGAAAGATCAGCAGAACCTGTAGTTTTTTCTTGAGCATAACCCCTAATAAGACTAAAAATTTCAGTAATTAATTTTTTATTACCGATAATTTCATACTGACCAGTATCACATCTTTGACAAGTTATCATAGTAACGGATTCTTTACATCCTTCTGTGTAATCAAAAATATCAGGATCTTGATCTTGATATATAAACTTCACTATGGCATCGGGTTGATAAGCAATAACATCTCTAATAGAAGCTCGACTGTCTCTAGATATTTCCGGTCCAGAGTAGAGATCAAGTAAATTTAACAAATTTACAATACTCCAAGTTCTTTCTGCTATAATACCGCCATATTTTTTCACTAACTTGAGATCTTTGATGTCAATATCTTCTAATATCGAGCCATAAGTCGTAATTGGCCCAAGCATATTTCGCATATGATGCTCCATAATTCTCATAAAAGCTGCTATTCCTTTTGAAATTTCAATTTTTTGTTCACGCTGAGATGCTAGATGTTGCTCAGTAGTATCCAAAACGACTAAATCGACAGTGTATGGCGGTCTATTATCATTAACTTTGCCAAGCATCTGAATAACAACAAGTTCGGTAGTGTATAACTTTAGTGTGTAAAACCAAAAGCGGGTAGGTAAAATACTTT
>CAYXFC010000195.1:0-2075 GCA_964464155.1 uncultured Pseudomonadales bacterium | reverse complement strand
AACAATAGCAATTACCCTAGGGAATTTAATTTTTTGCAAAGCGTTAACCAGTGGATTAAGAGCAGTAGCCAAAATAAAAGCGATAAAGACAATCAGAATCACTGTTCTGATTTGATAAAATAAATAAAAACCAATAAGCATCAATATGGTATAAAAAACAGTTTTGGGAGAAACTTCAACTTTATTCATTTTGTTATTGCATTGTTATTGCAAAAAATTTATTACCTTGCTTTTTATTCTAGCAAAAAAATCGTTGTCCTGCACATCAAACCACTTGATTTGTTTTTCGTGAGCATTCCAAGTCGTTTGTCTTTTGGCATATTGAATTTCATGTAAAATCCAATTATTAATGGCTTCTTCTTTACTAATTTTACTTTCCAAAAACTCTCTCAGATCACAGTAGCCAATCCCACTCATAGATGGCAAATCCGAGTTATATTTTGAGGTTAGTTTCTTAGTTTCTTCAATTGCTCCATTTTTAATTCTCTCCTCAACTCTTTTTTCAATTTTCTTTCTTAACTTCTCCTGATCCATTTTTAACCCAATATGTAAAAACGCTATGTCATTCCCGATTTGACTATCAGCCATTGTCGGAAATCTATTTATAACATCTGTGCTTCTATTTTTGTCATTCCAAACTGGCTGCAAGCAAGATTTGGAATCTTTTGGGGCTTTCTCATAAGATTCCGTATCAGACAGCTTTGCGTCTGTACGGAAAGACACGGAATTTGTATTTTGTTTTTTTAATCTTTGATATTTAATATTTGACATTTTGTGCTCTCCCACCTCTATCGCCCTCACTAACCTCCTGGGATTATTGCGATCCGAATTATTCATTTTTTCAAACTTGTTGGAATCTATTTTTTTCAATCTAGCGTGCAAATCAGTTACTGAAAGTTCATCAAGTTCCTGGCGCAATTTTTTATTAATTGAAACTCCAACTGTATCGGGAAGAGAAATTAAAGACCTAATCCAAAATCCCGTTCCCCCCACAATGATCGGTAAATTCCCTCGCTTCCAAATATCATCAATTACTGAAGTTGCATACGAAATAAAATGAGACACATCAAAATCTTCGTCCGGTTCCACAATGTCTAACCCCCAAAGTTTTATTCCATTAATCTCATAAAATCCAGTAGCCATGTCATCCTCGAGTCGAGAGAATCTCGACATCGGGGATCTATCCTTTTCCTGAACAGATTCCGTATCAGACTGCTCCGCGTCTATACAGAATGACACTTTATTTAATTTGGAATTTACTGGCAAGTCCTTGCCAGTTACCACATCCATTCCTTTATATATTTGCCTCGAATCTGCAGAAATCAATTCGCCATTGAACCCTTTAGCCAGTTTCAAAGCCAAATCAGTTTTGCCAGAGGCAGTTGGCCCGGAAATGATTAACAAGTTTCGTTTCATATGATAAAATCAGCAAATTATTCATATTATCTCATATTTTATGCCAGAAATATTAAATGAAGCAAAAGCAGCTGAGCAAAGAGTTAGACATTTATCTAGTCAAGAATTATTCGATAGACTAGCCTTAGCAGAAAGTTTTACATCTATAGAAGGCCTGTTTGATGTCGATACAAGTTTGCGAACTAAAAATAAGGATGCTCTTTGCGGATGGTGTGGAGATGATGATATTTTTTAATTTCCTAAGTGTGATGTGTCTCCCAAAAGTTCAATTTTTTCATCGTCAAAAGGTCTAATAATTGTCAAAGCAGTATTACCAAAACGTTGATTTTGCAAATTCTCATCATTTGTTACTACTTCAAAAGCAATTAAAATTCCTTTTTTTATATATCCATGAGTAGATAACAGGATGCATTTATTTTTATATTTTTGTTTCCAAGCGGTAACAACTGGGATTAAACTCTCTACTCTTTGTTCCAAGCTGTCTCCTCCGTGAGAACAGGATACAAATTCCTCATGAGGGGTAAGTTTTTGCAATGGACCATATTTTTGCTCCACCTCTTTCCAGGTCAAACCCTCCCATTCCCCAAAAGCAATTTCACGCAAATTTTGGTAGTGTATAACTTTAGTGTGTAAAACCAAAAGCGGGTAGGTAAAATACT
>CAYXFC010000194.1:0-2124 GCA_964464155.1 uncultured Pseudomonadales bacterium | reverse complement strand
ATAACTTATGCTCCTGTGGGTGCCACTGCAGTTCCTTATGGTAATTCAAATGAGCTGATAAAGGCCGTAAACTTACTTTTAAATAACTCAACAAAAAGAAAAATGATTGGGGGAAATGCTAGAAAAATTGCCACGAAACATTATGACTTTAAAAATTATATAAAGAACCATATTGATCTTTACCAGTCATTGGTCAAATAATTTTCTATTTTTATATGTTGGGATATGTAAATAATTATGAAAACTAATAAAAAAATTCTTATCATGGGAGCTTCTGGAATGTTGGGTCATAAATTATGGCTATCTTGGCAACATGATTTTGAAGTTTTTGGCACTGTCCGAAAACCTATTAATAATAAATATTCTTATATATTCAACTCTGATAGATTGATTGAAGGAGTAACGATTGAAGATCAAAAAACGGTTAATTCTGTAATTAACGATGTCAAGCCAGATTTTGTAATCAACTGTATTGGTATAGTAAAACAGCTTGATGCGGCCAAAGACGCAATTGCAAGCATTCATACTAACGCCCTTTTTCCTCACCAATTGTCAAAATTGTGTCAAAAATTTGGTGCTAAGTTGATTCATTTAAGTACAGATTGTGTATTTTCGGGCAATAATGGGAACTATAGCGAGACAGACATTCCAGATGCTAGAGATTTGTATGGACTAAGCAAGTTGATGGGAGAAGTTAAAGAAGATGGTTGTCTTACTATTAGAACTTCTATTATTGGCCGAGAGTTGGAAACAAAACATGGATTATTGCAGTGGTTTCTCTCTCAAAATCATCAAGAGGTAAGAGGTTTTGAGAAAGCAATATTTACCGGATTTACTACTAATTATCTAGCTAAAATTATAAAACGTATTATTGAAAACGAAACTAACATTACAGGCTTATATCATGTAGCTTCAAACCCAATAAGCAAATATCAACTATTAAATAGTATCAAAGATATATATCAACTAGATATAGTTATTAACAAAGATATAGAGTTTTCCTGTAACAGAAGTCTTAATGGTTCGAAATTTAATTCATTACTCAATTTTCATTCGCCTTCTTGGGCGGAATTGATCAAACAAATGTACGAAAAAGATAACATATATTACAAATATTTAGAGGAGTAGTCATATGATTACAAACAAAACAATTGTGGTTACTGGAGGAACTGGTTCTTTGGGAAAAGTACTAGTTAAACGCTTACTTTCTGAAGAAATTGGTAGACCAAAAAAAATCATTGTTTTTTCTAGAGATGAGGCAAAACAACATCAGATGAGGCTTGAGTATGAGCAAAGAGATAGTGCAACTGACGAAATAATTTATAATAATTTTTCCAGAATACTTCAATTCCATATTGGTGATATTAGAAACTACAAGACTGTTTGTTCAGTATTAAAAAATGCAGATATTGTTTTTAATACCGCTGCCCTAAAACAAGTTCCAACTTGTGAATACTTTCCCGATGAGGCAGTTTTAACAAATATAATCGGTGCTCAAAACATCATTCGAGCCATAAGCGAACATAATTATCAAGTGGAAACAGTGGTAGGTATTTCGACTGACAAAGCCTGCAAACCAGTGAATGTCATGGGAATGACCAAAGCAATTCAGGAAAGAACTTTTATAAGAGGTAATTTGGAATGTCCTAATACCCGTTTTATTTGTGTTCGATATGGAAATGTATTGGCTTCTCGCGGTTCAGTTATTCCTCTTTTCCACGAACAAATTACTCAAGGTGGTCCAGTCACAATCACTACAGATGAAATGACTCGCTTTTTGTTAAGCTTAAATCAAGCTGTTGACACAGTATTTGCCGCACTCAAAGATGCTAAACGAGGGGAAACTTATATCCCCAAAGTCCCATCAACCAAAATTATTGATCTCGCTAGAATATTAATAGGCAATAAAGACATAGAAATAAAAATAACTGGTATTAGACCAGGGGAAAAGATTCATGAAATTCTAATTTCTGAAGAAGAAGCTCATCGTTCAATATCTAGAGATAAATTTTATGTGATATCCCCTATTCTGCCAGAGCTAAAAATTTCTGATGCTAAAAATAGTAACTATTTGAATAAAGAATTTAGTTCGGCAGATAATTTGATGTCCAAAGAAGAATTACA
>CAYXFC010000193.1:0-2141 GCA_964464155.1 uncultured Pseudomonadales bacterium | reverse complement strand
AAAGTATTTTACCTACCCGCTTTTGGTTTTACACACTAAAGTTATACACTACCCACTAAGAATCTCCGTGTTTAGTTTCTTAAAAGTGGCATAATTTTCTGCCAAATCCTCTAATTCAGTTGGACAGACAAAAGTAAAATCAGCTGGATAAAAAAACAATACCACCCATTTATTCTTTTTAGCAAAATCAGACAATTTTATTGACTTAAAATTATCTTTGTAATAAATATCGAGAGTAAAATCCTCAATTTTTTGACCAATTTGTAACATATTAATTCCTATTAACTTATAACAACTGGATTATATGATAAAAAAGTGAAGAAGGGATGAATAAAGACTGCTCTCTAATCATTATTGATTAAAACATAATTTTCATCATCACCCATCTCATTGAAATATTCAATATATGAATCAAACATCTGATTGTCAATATTAAAAGCATCTGGAGTAAAAGATTTATTTCTAGAAACTACTCTATTCCTCGCAATTTCAAAAGGACATTTTATATAGTAAAAAATAACTTTTACCCCTAGTTTATTAAGACGTTTACGGATTTCATCTCTTTGCTTTCGAAACCAAAAACCATCATCAATAATTACATCTTTACCAGATTTTAAACAATATAAAGCTACATCTGTAGCCAAATTTGTAATTGCGTTATCATATTTTTAAAATTATTTATTTTCGGATCATTACCAAAAACCCTGATAAACCATTCGTCTTTCGTAAATCTTAATGCACCAATTTCTTGTTCTAATTTTTTAGCAAACGTAGTTTTACCAGAACCAATGAAGCCGACTATTAAATGTGCGGTAGGTATATGTTTTGATTTGTTCATATGAAAGTGGGTTCGAGAGGAGTCGAACCTCTGACCTCTTCGATGTCAACGAAGCGCTCTAACCAACTGAGCTACGAACCCATCGGATTTTCAACGTTTCAAATTATATCATGAAATTGCAGCTAAGCAGCAGGATTTTGTTCTGAAATAATTTCCATTACTCTATCTACAATTTGACTAAGATCATCACTTTTGCTGATAAAAAGTTTAGCCATAGAAAGATAATGTTCAAAGTTATCTTGTGCTGATAATAAATCCATCGGCATGGCAGTCATTAATACAATGGGAGTATGTTTAGCAGAGGAAAAGGGATAATACCTTTCCATTACCTTAAGACCATCTTCTTTATTGGGATAAAAAACATCTTGCAAAATTAGGTCATAATCATTTTTTTGGGCGTATTCCAAAGCACTTTCAACCGTATAAGCAATATCAACAGAACAACCTTTTTTTGACAAAGCAATAGATAAAAGGTGGGTAAGTGAAGGATCGTCATCAATGAGAAGAATTGCACTCATAAATTAGACTGGTTTTGAAATAAAAAATAGCAGAATAATCTTGCTTTAACACTTTTTGTTGCTATTTAGTAGCCCAAGTAATTTATTACTATTAGATATTATTTCCTAAAAAACTATTTATTAATACTTCGTTTCTTATTTTTGTCACATGTCTATTAATTATGAGATATAATAACTCTTATGACAATACTCTCTTTAGACGAAAAAACTGAACAAAATATCATTAAACAAGCAATAAAAATATTAGAAAGCGGTGGTTTGGTAGTCTATCCAACCGAAACATGTTATGGCTTGGCTGCTGATGCTACTAACCAAGAAGCTATTAATAAATTACTTAGTTATAAACGCAGACGGGAAGGTAAACCCTTGTCAGTTTTAGTTGATAGTAAAAAAACTGCTAATAAATATGTGGAAATTAACGAATCTGCTTCTAGGTTGTACGAACGGTTTTTGCCTGGTCCCATGACGGTAATTTCTAAAGCTAAAAAAAATAAATTAGCTGAAGGTATAACGTCGGAATTGGGAACTTTGGGGATTAGGATTTCATCTCATCCTTTTGCCATGGCACTATCCAAAGCTTATGGCGAAGCAATTACGGCAACCTCTGCCAACGCCTCTTGGCAAAAAAAGCCCTACTCTATAGATGATATTTTGAATCCCTTATCTGAAAAACAAATTACTCTATTAGATTTGATTATCGATAGTGGTAAATTACCTAAAAATGAAGCTTCAACGGTAGTGGATACCACTTTGGTAGATACAATGATAGTGCGTTCTGGTGATAT
>CAYXFC010000192.1:0-2150 GCA_964464155.1 uncultured Pseudomonadales bacterium | reverse complement strand
CCTTTTTATGCAGTAGAGCTATCTGATGAGATGGTCAAAGTAGCTGTCTGGCAAATTGATGAGGGGATAGTGTCAGTTATTCGTACTTCGGAAGTAATTACCATTAATGGTTCCAAAATGGATGATTATTTACAAGCTGTAGATATGGCTATTGCTACCGTAATGACAGATGGAGAACCAGATCCAAAAGAAGTTTTGTATGGATTACCCCCAGAATGGGTTGATGAAAAAGGAGTAGTTGCAGCAAGACGCAGTCTACTCAAATATATAAGTGACAAACTCCAGCTTAAACCAATTGGCTTTGTAATGATTGTAGATGCCTTGATTGAATATTTACGCGCCAGACAGAGTACACCGCCTTCAGCTATTTTTATTCGCTTTCGCAAACAAATGTTGGATATAAGTCTGGTGACTCTTGGTAAAATAATCCAAATGGAATCTGTAGGCAGAAGCAATGATATAAGCATGGATGTCAAAGAAGGGCTAATGAGGTTAAAAAATAAAGGCCAACTACCTCCTAGAATCATTTTATTTGATGGCTATCTTAATTTTGCAGATATTACTCAACAGTTAATGACTGTAACCTGGGAAAAAGAATTTCCCTTTGGACATACTCCATTAATAGAATCTTTAGTTCAAGATATGACCGTTGAAGCTGTAGCTATAGCTGCAGGTAAAGAAGCTGTTAAAAATACAGCATTAGAAAAAGATGAGCAACCACAAACTGCTATGATTGATTCAGTTGTAGTTTCTTCTCAACCAATACCTGTTCCTGTTAAATCAGAAACAGGAGAATTACCCATGGGGTTTTCAGTAGGACTTAATCCCGATCAAACAAAGATTGATGATAATGCGCAAGGAGAAATCGTTGTTACTAAAACGGAAATCGCTAATCAAATTGAACCTATAATAACTCAAACAGAAAGTATTTTACCAGCGGATGAACAAGATAAAACAGCAAGCATAGCCAAATCATCTGAAAACGATTTGATATCCGATACAAATATCAAGGACCGTGCCATAAAAACACCACTACTAATTAAAATTAAAAAAACTCTAAGTTCGATTTCGATTTCTAAATTATTTTCCAAATCAGAGCAAGTTCCACAGCTTGATGAACCAGTTTTGGATTCAGACGATATTCAAGACGAAAATGTCAAACCTAAACTACCTTGGTGGTTATGGATAATAGGAGTTATTGTTTTGATTCTAGTTTTGGGAGGAACAGGTGTTTGGGCTCATACCAATTTACGCAAAGCTGATATCAAAATCGGCATTAAATCTCAAGTAGTAGAGCAGGAAGTAAATATTACCTTAGCTCCTGATCTGACTCAAATGGATGAAACTAATTTGCTACTACCAGCCGAATTTGTAGAATCTACTGCAAGCGGTTCCCAAACTGTCCCTACAACCGGTAGCAAAAGAACTGGTAAAACTGCAACAGGCAAAATAACAATCTATAACAAAACTGATAAAGATAAAAGTTTTACCAAAGGAACTGTATTGGTAGGTCCAGGAAATTTACGTTTTATATTAGATAACGATACTAAAGTAGCCTCAAGTTCAACCAAAATGAATTCTGATAATTCAGAAATTAAAACTTATGGGGAAGTACAAACATCAATTAGTGCCGGTGATATTGGAGAAGAATATAACCAAAATATGGGACAAGAATTTAGTTTCAAAGATTTTGGTAGTGATGATTATATGGCCAAAAACACTGAGGCAATTGCCGGAGGAGAAAGTATAGAGCAAAAAGCAGTAGCTAAAATTGATCTAACTAATGCTAAGGAGTTATTAACCCAGACACTTGAAGCTCAAGCTACCCAAACCCTTAATAAAAGTTTAGGGAATGGTTTGATGGTGATTGACAAAACTCAACAAAGCGAACCGGATACGATAGATTATGATAAAAAGATTGGTGATGCAAGTGATGAAATTATAGCTGAGGGTGAAATTGCTATGTCAGCTCTAGCTGTTAAAAAAGATAATTTTAACCGGATATTATTAAAAGCTTTGGCGGCCAAAATTCCTGCTAATTTTCAGATTACTGCTGCAGGCTTACAAAGCCAAATCACTGACATAAATGAAATTACTCCAGATACTAAAGCTAGTAAAGATAAACAGGAAGAACCTGTAAGATATAGCAT
>CAYXFC010000191.1:0-2162 GCA_964464155.1 uncultured Pseudomonadales bacterium | reverse complement strand
GTGGTGGCGAAGTTTGTGAATATGGCAATTTATCTATTGATAAACAAGTCTTAAACCCTGACAAAGGTGAATATTGGGATAATATCGACAGTAGTGATTATGTTTTTGGACCTAGCCAAGAGATTACTTTCAAAATCAGAGTTAAAAATATTTCTGATGTGCGATTGGATAATGTTCTGGTTCGTGATTATATGACAAATTATTTAACCTTTGTCAGAGCTAATAATGCCAACTGGTTATCAGATCAAGCTAAAGCTGAATGGGGAATTGGTGATTTGGAATCTGGTGAGAGTGAAACTGTCTATATAACTTTCAAGACTTTTGCCAAAGATAATTTACCTAGCGAAATTACTTGTGAGACTAATACTGCTGATGTAGAAAAAGATAATGGTAATCGCAAATCTGATAGTAGTTCATTCTGTATCTCTAAGACCACCACCACCCCCTCAGTACTTGGAGCTAAAATGCCTGATACTGGAGTTGATATGTCTACTGTGATTGCTTTAGAACTGATTGTCTTAGGAGGACTTGGTATGGCTTATGTATTCGCAGCTAAGAAAAAAAGCTAAAATAAAAATATATATTTGTAAAATTAAACCCCTCGTTGATCGAGGGGTTTTTGGTTAAGATCTAATAAGATGGGGATTGGAATCGGTATGAAGCTTTTCTAGCTTTTCAATAGCGTCACTATGTCTTTGAACTTGACTGGTTAGCATTATCTGATCTTCACGAGTAGCTTTGATTTCTCCCATGAGTTGAGCTGTTTGGTGATAATATTTGTCTTTTGTGGGATAAGTGCCCAATTTTTCGTCTAATTTGCGATCGATAATCTCTTCAACCTCAATTGCAAACAACTGACTAATAGCAGTTGGTATTTTTTCAAAACGCTTATCCACCTGTTCGAAGCGTTTATCCACCTGTTCGAAGCGTTTATCCATATCTTTGGACAGCTTATCTATGGATTTTTGAATTGAGGTAAGTTGAGTGGTGATATCTGCCATATAAGAAATACTGTGTTACCCAGTGAACTTATTATGGCAAACAGCAAATGAAGAAGCAATGAGTAATCTAATAGACAATAAGTAATTTGTGTGCAGTAAAGTATCCTATAACTTGACAAAAGAGGGAAATAATGCTATGATTTGCTCAATTTTAAACCTGCTCTTTAAAAGTCCGCTATGCACTCTTGCGCCTCACAAAAGGTTAGTCAATTTTGGAGACACTTTTCAATATTGTTTTATTTAGTTTCAGTTCAGTTAATCAGGGATTCTTGTGAGAAATAAGATTGCTGTGGAATAAAAAAGAAAAGAAAAAAGCTCTTTGAAACAAATAAGCCAATTTCTTTGTTCCGACAAAGAAGTTGGCAAAAGAAAACTCTCGCTAATAAAAGATTTGTCAGGAAAATGATTTACTCATTCTACATCATCTAAGCTTCCCTCAGAGGAATGCAGATGATTTTTAAGAAGAATTCGTAAATCACTTTCTTAACGAAATCATTTAAAAAGCGAATTTAGAGAAAACTAAACTTGATTAACAGTAGTTTTAATAGCGTATTAAAAAATTATTGGTGGAGAGTAGGTTGTCGAAAATAATTTACTCTCTGCAAATAATTTTGCAGAAATCTTTGTCTTTGAAAGGCGAACAAATTCGTTTACCCGGAGAGGATGAAGATAGATCTTTAATCCCACATATTTATCGAAGCACTCGTATCGGCTATTTAGCCGTACTCGTTTTCGTAAAATATTGAGGGATCAAAGCGTTCTTCAAACATTGTTTGAAGAAGCACTTTGACAAGGCATACAGGAAACTTTAATTTTAGATAAACTCTGTCACTAAGCAACCCTCCTTCGCTTTATAAGCTATGGAAGGGTAAAAGAATGGGTGGCAAGGGGAGTATTTATTATTGAATCCAAATCAATAGTCATGTCGATCCCGATTTATCGGGAGAGACATCTAGTGAATGAAATGAGCGTTATTTATAAATACGCTAACGCTAGATTTCTCGTCCAGACACGCTATGCTGTCTGGCTCGAAATGACTTTATTCATAAATTTTCAATAATTCTAATACTTCGCTTGCCACTCGTTCCAAAGTCAACGTGACAGAGGAATCCCAATAAAATCGGTTTGGGCACGCACAATGCGTGGAGTGTTTTCGTCACC
>CAYXFC010000190.1:0-2183 GCA_964464155.1 uncultured Pseudomonadales bacterium | reverse complement strand
AAATTGCTCAAGCTATGCAAATTAGAGATACGCATGAAGACAAGGTGTTGGAAATACAGACCCTTATCAATTTCAGTGATTATTTTATGGAACACCTTGTAGATTTATTACTTGGAGGCTCTAATCCTATGAAAAACGCTGCCCTTTTTGGATTAGTTTTTAACCAAACACCTACTTATGATGAAATAGTAAATGGAACACCTAATTTAGCCCCAATTGTTGAGCTAAATGAAGAATACAAGACTACTAAATCACTATCTGTGATCCCACGGGGAATCGAACCCCGGTTTACGGGATGAAAACCCGCTGTCCTAGGCCACTAGACGATGGGACCAAACGAAATGTCAAACAAAACGATATTTTAGAAACTTAGATATTATACAAAAATTTTAATATTTTTACTTTAGTAAATATTTAGTTGGTAGCTTGGTTATAAATCATGCTTTCATATGGTTTATAGTTGAGCATATTTATTTCTTTTTTATTATCTCCATTAGTTTGCACGCCCTTATTAATTCTAACAATCATTACTTGCATACCAAGAGTATTAACTGTCTTGTAACCTTGTGGTTGAAATAGTTGAATATGTAATATATTCGGGTTTGTTTTTTCTACAATGTAAGATTTAAAAATATCTGTAATTTCTATATTGTTTAGATTGAAATTATCTGGTGTATCAAAAAATAAATCTACAGCCTTTACCTCTTGTTTGGTACTAGTTTCTAAATAGACATCGGTAGTCTGGTTTTGCAAATCGTAGACATTAATACCAGCCCTTCCCTTCCCTGGAATTACTTGAGTATTTATGGGTTGCATATTTTCAATTTCAGCTTGTTTGTTCATAGCTACAAGTTCACCAAAACTGCTTACATTCTTAAGGGTTGCAATTACTACTAAACGATTAGAGTATTCCCCAATTACAGGATTCCAGATACCAGAGCAAGTTATTAGGGATAGTTGAGAATAACCTTTTTCTTTATAAATTAAATCTTTGGGAAAAGTAGAAACAGGCAAACTATCTACTGTTTTGACAACATATTCTATTTTATGTCCATATTCGTCAACTAAAAAAAACTGGTCACCTTTTTGAAGTGTTTTTAGTTTATAAAAAAGGGCTGGCGCACCTGTAGAAGTATCATAGTGAGCTGTGATTATAGAACTACCCTCCTGTCCAGGATAAGGCTGCTGGTTATACCATCCAGCCTTAAAACCATCTTTGGGAACATCCATAGTATTTGTACCAGGAACTAATCCCACTTCAGTCACTTCAGCATCAACTCCAATTTTATCAATCACTAATTGCACTGGTTTGCCCATAGGCTCAGATGTTGGTATAGGGCTGCTTGTTGCCTTTTTTAATTTAGTAGGTTTCATAGCTATAATTTTTTGTTCGTAAAAATTGGTCCAATCATTGCCTTGGAATAAAATTGGGCTATCTAACCAACCAGTAAGGTATAAAAAATAAACTCCGATTATTCCTAGATAAAATACCGATAAAGCAATTGATATTAATTTACGCCGCATATTTATAGCATTATTTGATTGGTGTAAGCATGAGTTAGCGCGATGGCTAGCGCATCAGCTGTATCATCTTGAGTGATTATATTTGGTAATTTAAGATGATATTTGAGAATTGTTTGAATTTGTTTTTTATCAGCTCTTCCATATCCGATTAAAGCATTTTTTACTTGCAGTGGTGTGTAATCAAAAATTTTAAGACCCTTTTGTAGTCCTACTAAAGATATTGCTCCTTTTGCTTGACTTGCTAAAATTGCAGTCTTAGCGTTAGTATTAAAAAAAACACTTTCTATTGCCATATCATTAGGTTTGTAGAGTTTAATTATTTGTTCTATTTTTTTAACAATCTCTAATAAGCGAATATAAAAATCTGAATTTGCCTTGGTTTCTATAAGACCACTATCAAGATAGTGAGCTTTTTGCTTGGTAAAATCAATTACCCCCCAACCTACACGGCCATATCCAGGATCGATACCTAAAATAATCATATTTCCATTGTAGCATCCGTAAGATGCTGATATAATCTCCCTATTAAACTTGGTATATTGTGTTCATACATTATACAAAATACAATATACCAGATACTTATTCTGGGCCGATAGCTCAATGGTAGAGCACTTGCCTTTTAAGCAAGGTGTTCCGGGTTCGAGCCCCGGTCGGCTCAC
>CAYXFC010000189.1:0-2207 GCA_964464155.1 uncultured Pseudomonadales bacterium | reverse complement strand
TCATGCACCGAATCATACGCTAACTAGTGGTGCACTTCAAATTAGAACTTGGGTTGGTTGGAAGACTATTGGCTTTAAGACATGCTCGTGATATGATATCTCCCGTGTTATTTATATAATATTATACGTATGTCAATGTCAAAAAGAATGTATCAACCAAAAAAGAAAAAGAGAATTAGAACCCATGGTTTTTTGTTAAGAATGCTTACTAAACACGGGCAGGATGTTTTGCGCCGCCGCCGCCAAAAAGGCAGAAAAAAGCTAACTGTTACCAAAAAACTTTGGCACAATTAAGCAGTCTTGTTATGGTTCAAAAACTTCCCTCCAAAGCTATTTATTCAACATTAAAAGAGGGTAGGAGAATTTGTTTTCCCTTGTTTGTTGCACATATTAACAATAGAATTGATAGTATTAAATATCAAATAATTACTCCTTTTAGGTGTGGTAATGCGGTCATACGTCATCGTATAAAAAGGAGAACAAAAGAAGCGTTTGTAAACAATTTAAGGGGACAAAATAAGACGGGAGAGCTTCTTATTGTGGCAAATAAAAAAATATTAGAAGCAAAGTCAAAAGATCTTAGTTATGTTTGTAGTCTGTTATTAAATAAGTTATAAATCTTATGAACATCTGGCAGATTTTTCTTTATCAACCACTGATTAACATTTTAATTTTTATGTATCAAGCTCTAGGTTCTAATCTTGGAGTTGCCATAATTGGAACTACAATTTTAGTAAGATTGGCGCTAATTCCCCTAACTATGCCGGGAATGAAGTCGGCTCAAAAAATGCAAGAACTTAAACCAGAATTAGACAAATTAAAACAAAAATATGGGAATGATAAACAGGGATTGGCACAAGGACAAATTGATTTATACAAAAAACACAACATTAACCCTTTTGGTAGCTTGCTTCCAACCATACTTCAATTTTTACTACTAATTGCCTTATTTCAAGTTTTTACCACAGCTCTTAAGCCTGGAGCTGATATTAATAGTCTCAACTCTGTTCTTTACAACTTTGTTAAATTACCAGAGAGCACCCAAATAAACACCCAATTCTTTTATTTAGATGTAACAAAACCAGATGTTTTTAGTTTACCCTCTCCGATTAATTTGGGACCAATATCTATTCCATCAATTCCAGGGTTATTTTTAATAGGTGCGGTTTTAGTACAATTTCTATCTTCTAAAGTTATGATGGTAGACATTGGAAAGAGTGTAAATAAAAATGATAAAAAGAAAAATGGTTCCTCTGAAGATATGATGATGTCTATGCAGAAACAAATGATGATAGTTGGGCCATTAATGACACTAATAATTGGTATTAATTTTCCCTCAGGGATGGTGCTTTATTGGTTTGTTATTTCTTTAACTATGATTTTCCAACAGTGGTATATGCAAAACAAAAAACTAACGATAATAAAAGTTACTAAAACTCCAAATAATCAGCAGTAGCACTGCTTAAGATTGGAAAAACATATGGAATCAACACAAAATATTATTTTGGACTCAACTAAACAACTAGTTACGTTATTGGGTTATGATTTCAAAATAACTGTAGATCAGCAAGATGAGGTCTATGTGATTCAAATAGACTGCGAAGACACTGGGATATTAATCGGCTATCATGGGCAAACTTTGTATGCTCTTCAAACGATTTTGAGCCACATTGTTTTTAAAGCAGCAGGGCAGTGGGTGAAAATTACATTAAATGTAAGTGATTACTGGCAAAAAAGAGAAGAGCAGCTTAAAACTCTTGCTCAACGAGGAGTAGAAGAGGTTAGAAACCTAAAAACTTCTTATACTTTACCCTTTTTAAGTGCAAGAGAACGAAGATTAGTACATATGTATCTTCAAGATATGGAAGAAATATATACGGAATCAATAGGTGAGGGAGCTGAAAGAAGATTGGTAATATTCCCCAAATAATCCACTACCTGTATTTTTAAGACTCAAGGCATTAAAATGAAGCCATGAGTAAATGTGCTAGAAACTTATTATCCTTTGTTCAATTATTTTTTTTAATCAGTCTTCCAATGCAGTTTGGGCCTCATTTTTGGCAAGCAAATTCATTTATTTCTGGTTATCGTATTGATTATTTAAGTTTATATATATATTTTTCAGATATATTGGCAATTATAACAATTTTATTAGAGTTAATCTTTTATAAAAAAAGACAAATAAATTATTTTTGGATAAATTTATC
>CAYXFC010000188.1:0-2220 GCA_964464155.1 uncultured Pseudomonadales bacterium | reverse complement strand
TCTCTCCTAGTAACGACTTGATTATATTTTTACGATCCATAATTAAGATGTTTGTTTGAATTCTACGTACATTGTAATATTAAGCGTATAAACTCCAGTATGATCAATACTAACACTATTTATTAAAGCTTTAACTAATTTGTTGTCAGTTTGTACTGTATTATATTGCTTTACTTTACCAATAAAATTATCAATAGTGTTAGGATTGCTAGTTTTTGCAGTAAAGATTACGTTATTATTTTCGTCTACGGAAAAACCATCAATTAATAAGTCGGAGGGAATTAGTTGGAACAGAGCTTGCATTAAATCTTGATACCGATACATCGATTTGGTTGTATTATAAGCTGCCTCTGTTTTTTGCTTAAGTAAAATATATTTAGCTTCGATAGGAGATAATTTTTCAATATCTTTAATTTCATTGGCAATATTTTTTTCAGTAACCCGATTTTGATAGCTTAAAAAAGTGCTGTAAGAAAAAGTTAATATTAATACCAAAATATATGCTGCTAATATAAACATCGAAGCACTTTGGATAATATAAATCCTTCTTGCCTGTAATTTTAAAACAGTCTTATCTTTTTTGACAAAATTAATTGCAGATTGATTAGTAGTCATATTATTCTCTTAAAGCTAAGCCAATAACCGTCGTGAAACGTGGTGCAGCGCTAACTAGTTGTTGAGGCAAATTTGAATTTAAACAATTAGATAATGGATTGGCAATATTAACCTCTACATCTAGTTGGGATAATAAAAACTGAGGAAAATTTGGTAGTAGTGCTGTACCACCAGATAAAATAACTTGATTAATTTTCCCGCTATTTAATAAAGTGGATGCAAAACGTAAGTTTTTTAATACATGGTTACTAATAGCGGTAACTGAAGGCTGCAATGCTTGAGCGATTTTACCTTCTAATAAACTGCTTTCCAAACCATAGGTATGCTTATATTGTTTTGCTTGACTTTCTGATAAGGATAAAGTTTGGGCAATTGCTTGAGTTAATGATTTTCCAGATGTAGGAATAGAGCTTGTTTGTTTAATCAACCCATCAATGATAATGGCCACATTAGTAGAATTTTCTCCACTATCAACTACAAGTGCATTTTTACCAACCTGAGACTGTAGCGCTCTAATTACGCTAAGCAGAGCACTTTCGATTACCATAGGAGCAACCTCACAAAGCTCCGCTACTCTGATTAGTTTATCAACCATAAATTTCTTAGCAGCAACTAATAAAACATCCATTTTGGCATTTGCGGTAGTTTTTGCTGGTTGATATAGAATTTGATGTTCGAGATAAACTTCTTCCATAGGGAAGGGGATATATTGTTCAGCTTCAAATTTTAAGGCATTATCCAATTCTTTTTCTTCTAGAATTGGTATTTGTATAACTCTGGTATATACACTGGACTCAGGTAGAGCAATATAGGCACTCTGACTTTGAATTTGGGAATCCACCAATAATTGTTTAACGGTATTAACTAACATGGCTTCGTCTGTAGGAGAGTCGCTTTGCAGTGAAATGGGAGTTCTAGTTTCACCAAAAGCTAATAATTCAAAACCATTGTTTTTTACTTTGGCTTCAGCAACCTTAATTGTAGATGATGAAATATCTAAGGCAAAATGGGCAGACATATATTATCTATTATCACAGATTTTGATGTTATTTGACAATAGGGTTTTCTCCACTGAATAACACATAGTCAAAAATGCTCGGTAACTGTGGAACTGTACGTACTACTTGTAAAGCTCTTGACTCTCCAGCTCCTGTTACCTGAGCTCCTGATTGGAATTCGTGTTGTTGAATAGGTAAATCTTCAGCACTGCCACTGATTGCACGTATTGAAGCATTATTATAAATAGGTCTTACCCGCAACATAATATCTTTGGATGGATCTATGGTAATTGATACTTTGTTCATATACGTAATCCCAGAATCAAATGATTGAGTAGAGCCATCCGCTGCTATATCCCAACTTTTACCATCAACTTCCATAGCTCCTTTTTTATCCGAAGGACCAATAGCTGTCGAACAGTTATATGGCTGGTAAGTCATTCTAGTTATACTGATATTCCCATCAGTAGTGGTGATACCTAATACCTTCTTCTCATTTTGATCAATTTCAGATGCTAATAAAGGATGGGAATTAACTTGAGAAAGACTGCTTTGACATGAATATTTGATAGTTAGTTTGGGACGCCTAAGGTAATCTATATAATAT
>CAYXFC010000187.1:0-2234 GCA_964464155.1 uncultured Pseudomonadales bacterium | reverse complement strand
TAACCAAATCACCATTCATGACAATTACCGGGTGTTTTTGTTTTGGGAGAATACTTAGATGCCCACCTGTTCCAAGGGGGCTAGTCTCTTCGATATATTCGATTGCACAACCGTAATTATTACCATCTTTAAAATATTTCTTAATCACTTCACCCATATAGTTAATAGAAATATAAATCTTCCTTATTCCATATCCGACCAAATGTAGTATTAAGCGTTCCAAAATAGGTCTACCAGCTACAAGTACCATCGATTTGGGGCACTTTTCTGTCATGGGACGAAGACGTGTACCTAAACCCCCCGCAACAATGACTGCACTATTTGGTTTCAGTTGAGAACCAAGCAGTTCATCTAAGAAGTGAATACCGATTAGTTCTTTATTCTTATCAATAATCGGAATATGTCTAATGGATCTAGCCTTCATGATGTCTAGGGCTGTTGTCCTATCGGATGAGCTATCTAAAGAGAAGTAATCTCTGGTCATTATTTTTGCTGCAGGGTAATCAAAACCTCTATTTGCCAATAAAGCTCTTCTTATATCTCCATCAGTAATTATTCCCCGTAACACATCATTTCTATCGATTACAAATACTACCTCTTTATAATTATCATTAATGGCCTGCATTGCTTCCTTGATAGTGCTATGTATATTGATAGTAAATTTAGTAATATTTTTCATTTCACTATTTATAAATATTTATTTTTGACACGAAAAAATCCAATGAGCTATTTTCTTTTGGCAATCATTCATTGTTCTGATTGAACATTCAAAACTTAAATTATAAAATTTTTGATACATTTTTTTAATGTTCGATTTTGTTGAAAATCGGATAGTACCCATATCAGAAAAAGGACCTTCGGTAACATTTTTGTATGTATAATTATCAATTATTGTTCCAGTCTTATCACC
This sequence comes from uncultured Pseudomonadales bacterium, assembly GCA_964464155.1. Lineage (GTDB taxonomy): Bacteria > Patescibacteriota > Microgenomatia > UBA1400 > UBA1449 > CAYLQQ01. Next base: position 1,324 of record CAYXFC010000187.1, on the reverse strand, counting down.
CCAGCAACCTCTTTTTGCAGTGATGGAAAAATGTTTTCCTTTTGGTTTTAGTACACGGTAAATTTCGTCAATGATAATTTGAGAGTCTTTACAGTTATTGCACTGTAGACAATCAACATCAATTACTGCATCAAAATAATCATTTTGCCATGGCATATGCGCAATGTCATTTACGATTAATTCTGCCTTAAGGTTTTCTAAGTCAAGTCTATTTCTATTTATCTCAATTGCAGTTTTTGATCCATCAATACCATAAGTAGAAAACCCCTCTCTTGCAATAAACCAAGTACAGGCTCCAGTTCCGCAACCCAAATCCAGGATTCGAATTTCCCTCCGATCACTCACTTTATAAAAGTTAATTGCAATAAATCTTATTAATTCTTCCGGGGGGTATTTACCCCAATTGCGAGATTTAAAAATTTCTTCCCATATTGGATTAAAAGTTTTCAATTTCATAATTTTAATATATATAGCAATTGCCCTCTAAGCAATGAGTTGGATATTTTTCCAGTTAAGTAATCAACAGCTATTTTTTTAACAATTTTTAATCCAGTCTTGATAATCAGATTATCAACTTCCCCAGGTGTAAACAAGTGACCCATGCTTGGGATTTGTTTATCTTTGATAATCCAATTATATGACGTATCGCCCCTTGAGTCATTGGGGAATATTCGGTCAATGACCATTCTACATACAACGTTGAAATTGCCATAAGCGCTTGCATTGTACCGATTATTTACATCAAAAAATAATACTCCATTATTATTAAGTGATTTACTCATGCGTCTTAATGCTTCAATTCTTTTTATATTTGACTCAATATGTCCAAGAACATTCCATAGACAAGTAACGATATCATATTGTTGATTAATGGGGATTTCCTCAGCCTTACAGAAAAAAACTTTGGTGGGTTTCAGTTTTTGACATAGTTTTACCATCTCTTGGCTTGAATCACAGAGTGTAATATTTTTCACTTTTAATTCTTTTGCTAAAGCCATGGCTCTTTTGCCATCTCCTGATCCAACGTCTAGCATTGAAATTGCTTTTTGGGGTGCGTATTTAATTATTAGCTTATCGACGCTATGGATATAATTTTTACGCACATCTGCAATTTCTTGGTATGAGTTTGCAATCAAATCGTATGGATTAACTGTCGATCGTATCATGCCAAATCCTCCCAATGTATAAGTTCATCTGCTTGAATTGTTCTATTTACTCGTAGACCAATTATTTTATCAAGATCAGCAGGGGACACCCCTCCCATTGGTCTTTTTATTTCGATCATGTTTTCTTCTAAACGTTTGCCTTTTTCGAACTCTATACC
>CAYXFC010000186.1:0-2239 GCA_964464155.1 uncultured Pseudomonadales bacterium | reverse complement strand
GCAATTTAACTGCCCCTTGAGGATCAATCCGAAATATAGGTATTTTATGCTGCTGTAAGACTTCTTCTACGGTATCTCTAGCTATTCCCTTACGATGTCCTGCATAGGGGCTATCTTCAAAAAAGGCTCTAGCTGCTACCATTTGGTCGAATTGAGCTGGACTAACAAAATGGTAATCAATTCCATCATATTCTTGTGGCCGTTTTGCTCTATCTGTATGCGTTACCACCCTGACAAAATTATCTGTAGCTTCTAGGCCTTTGACAAATTCATCTTTACCTGCCCCAGAAGGACCAGAAATAATTACTCCCAATTTAGTGCTTTTGGGCAATCTGGAATCCAAATACCTTTGATTAGCTGCAACTTCGATGATATGGTCATTAACCAATGCAAATTCTTGTTTTCTAGAAATTAATTGATCAACTGGCCAAGTACTTAATAGTTTTTCGATAGCAGACATAACCGCCGGATTATACTAAAAATGTGGTGAAATTGAAATGAAGAATAGTTACACAATTTTCTTTTCTTTCATTTGTTGCATGATCATCTCATGTACTTGTTCAATATTTTTTGAAGCATCTATTGTTAACCATCGCCCATGATCGTTACATTTGGCTAGTTTAAGATAACCTTTGCGGACTTTTTCATGGAAATCTTTTTGTTCCATATCTAACCGGTCCATTTTATCAGTTCCTTGACGGCGAGCTAAACCAACTTCTACTGGTACGTCTAGTAGAATAGTTAGATCCGGATAGGTGTCTTGGGTCGACATTTTATTTAAGTTTTCGATTAGTTTTTCTCCAAAACCCCGTACTATGCCTTGATAAACTACCGATGAATCTCGGGTGCGATCACACAAGACAACTTTTTCAGCTTTAAGAGATGGTAAAATTAGTTCGCGGTAAATCTGAGCCCGAGCTGCCTGAAAAAGTAATACCTCAGTTGTAAAAGCCATACCAATATTTTTGGTTGCTAGTACAACTTCGCGGATTTGTTCAGAGATAACTGTACCCCCTGGTTCTCTGGTAATAATTAAGTCTCGCCCAGCTTTACGAAATTCATCAGCCAACAGTTTAATCTGGACAGTTTTACCAGAACCTTCACCACCTTCAAAGGAAATTAGTAAGCCATTAGACATATTATAGATAAGGGTTATTTGCTTGATGCATTTTTTGCCAATCTTGCATTATTTTATCATCTCCACTCAGCATTTGTAATCTTGGTAAACTTGCAGCTTGGCTCCATAAATAAACTTGATCTGTAAATTGGGCTGAGGCTTCACTACCCCTACCTCCATTGTCCGCAAATTCGTGGTGCAATAAAGCTGCACCTGCTTGGATCATATCGATATGTGGGACACCTCTTAATATCGTTTGCAGTTCTTTGGGTACAGTTCTTGGACGTAGCAGTGTACTATTTAATTCTGACTCTGATGGTAAAAATCCGCCACATACTGATTTATAACCAGTCGTTATTTCATCAACCAAAACATCAATTGGAAAACGCTGAACTCTGGGCAAATAATCATCTGGATGAGTGGAAAATATTGTTTCTATAGCAGTTACAATTCTGGGCCGTAAATCATTTCCCAAACCAGCAATGGCAATTGCCATTGATACTTCGACTTTTCCATGACGGGCTTGAGAAGCTATCATTTGGGCCATTTCTTCAGGATTTTTAGGCTTAAATTGTAATTCTCCCAAGGCAATTTGTCCTTCCAAACTATCAGGATGATAATGGGTATATACCGTCATATCTTTGGCGGCAAAATATGTTCCTGCAGCTTGAGTTAGTTTATTAAAGTCAGTCGGCCCATAAAGAATTTCCGCCACGACAGCTGCTACTTTGGATGCAGCTAACTGCCTGGTCATCCATTTGGCTTGTTCAGATCCCATAGGCAAACGCGTTGCTAATTCTTCCTGTCCTATTAACTCTCTTTGAATATCGCCCTCATTATATGAAGCAGGTAATGGACTAGTGGAAATTCTAAGTGGTGAAAAATATTTTTCAAAAAGAGGATTCCCTTTAGGTGGCTCCCCGCTAGCTACCTGAATTCTAGCTGGTACTTCTATCTCTGAAAGTTTTGGCATGAAAAAAGACAGGCTTTAGCTGTCCTTAAGTATTTGATATGTAAACTAGTAACATGATAAAAAAATTGTGCAAAAAAGACAAGTACGAATAAAGTTAGCTGAATTCTAACTTCAAATGCACCAGTTTGTAATTTTAGTAAAGACCTCAG
>CAYXFC010000185.1:0-2278 GCA_964464155.1 uncultured Pseudomonadales bacterium | reverse complement strand
AATTTAGGAGTTTCAGAAGGTTTTGTAGTTTACTACACAGCCAAGTTAAATCCAGAGGTTAAACACGAGCAAATTAATGTGGTCAGGGTAAATGGGAAAAATGTGTTGGTGTGGGATAGATAATTATACTCCTGCAATTATTTTTAACTCCTCTAAATTAGTAGCATCCGTAATACTTTTATCATCCCGAAATTTAATAAACCTCGGAAACCGTAAAGACAAACCTGTTTGATAAAAAGGAGATTTGGAGATTGAATCTGCCCGCAGTTCTATAACTAGTTTCGGCTCTACCCACACATCGGGCAACAAATTTTTATCTACTATATATTCTTTGGGCTGAGTGGAAACTTCGATTGCCTTACATCTTTTAACCATTTCCACAATATTATCTTCAGATAAACCTGATCCTACTTTGGACAGCGAAACAATGGTGTCACCTACCGGAATCCCGACTAATAGCTTTCCCAATCCAAACTGTGTCCATTTACCTTGACCTTTGAAGTATCCCATTACAATAACATCGACCGTATCGGCTAAATCTCTCTGCATTCCCAGCTTATACTTTACCCAGGTAAAATCGCGAGCACCAGCTTTATAGGGTGAATCTAATTTTTTGGCCATTAGGCCTTCTAACTTCTGTGTTGCCATCTTGGAAAAGTAAGTTTGCAAATCGTCTAGATTGTTGACTACTAGTTGTTCAGCTATTTCTAAAGCTTGTTTCCTATCTTGCTTGGAAAATATTTTTTCCAACATTTTTCGTCTTTGAGCAAAAGGCAAATTAAGTGTTGACTGTCCGTTTAGATACAACACATCAAATATAAATGCCTTGAGTGGAATGTCTTTACTAACTTCATCAATATCGTGTTTACGTTTACGCTTAACTGTCTCTTGGAATGATAAAATCTCACCGCTTTTTGGATCAACCGCAACCGCCTCACCATCTAAAATAATTGACTCGATTGGGAGATTTTGGGCAGAAGCCACCAAATCAGGAAACATGTGAGTGGTGTCATCAAGATTACGGGAAAAAATCCTCACAAAGACTTTATTTTCTTTGGAAAAAAGAGATAAGTCGCCTTGATCAAGTTCAAATTGTCTGTTTTTATCTACATGTATCTGAACCCTAAAGCCATCAAACTTGGGTTCTAAAGCAGTTTGATCCGCCATTTTATCTAAAATATCTTGTGGATCAAGTAAAGGAGTGGCTTTACAAGGTCTAATTGGTGTACCAGGCTGAGGAATTATTTTTTCAATTGTTAATAAACCATCTTGCTTGAAAATTGAAGCGATTTGACCAATATCTGCCCTTACATTATATGCAGACTCCAAAGGTTGACGCAAACTCTTATCGCCAGTTTGCATCCAAGATAGGGCGTCAATAATCGTCATATCAGAAAATCCTAGACGTAGTTTGCCCACCGCCATACGCACAATAAACTTACCACTCAAACTATCGATAGATTTAAGTAACTGACTCATAAGATTTACTTTTCGCTCCTGTGATCCGATACCATTGTCTTTAGCAATAGTTACCAACTGATTGTAAACTTGGTTGATATTTAGGTTTTTATCCAACTGTTCACTCAAATAAAGCGATTGGTAACAAAGTCCCAAATCTCCAGTTTGTTTAAATGAATTTGATATAACCTCAAGAGTTAAATTCAAGGTTAAAGCAATTGCTCTAATCATCATTTTTTCAGCTAACTGAAGTTCTAGCCCCTCATATTTTGGAGCTAAAATACCAAGTGAAATATAGCAAATTTTATCAATCTCATCAGCTCTAGCCTCTTTGAAAGCTTGAGATAACTTCTCGGTCATAGTTAAACGTGAAGCTGTGGATTCAATATCTTGGAAATATGTAGCAAGTTTGGAAAATAACATAATCTACTTTAGTTTATATTTTATAGTTATATCTTTTATTTTCTTATGCCAAATCATATGATGCCCCCCTTTATTCCAATAGTCTTCCAGGACTTTAACAGGATCACCTAATTTTTTAATCCAATATTGCTGTGCCCTATGATAACCACTATCTAAACAAAATTCAGTTATATCTTTACATAATAAGGTTATAAGTATCGAATTGAAGAGTAATGAACCAATTCCCATGCGCTGAAATCGCGGCATAATGTAAACACTCATTATCTCTGGAATATTCTGTACAGCGGGATAATTTTGCACAATTATATCGCTTGCTGGTCCATAGGCAATGGTTCCTAAGATTTGCTGAATTCTAACTTCAAATGCACCAGTTTGTAATTTTAGTAAAGACCTCAGC
>CAYXFC010000184.1:0-2283 GCA_964464155.1 uncultured Pseudomonadales bacterium | reverse complement strand
GATTGAAAAATACCAAAAAATAATTGATGGAGCAAAGCAAATTATTGATAACTATAAACCTACAATTAAATTAGACCCTAATTGGAAAATTATTGAATTAGGCAATTTATTTTTAGAGACGAAACTAGGGCTTGTAAAAGATAAATCAATGCAATCGGATATTTTCCCATATCCATACATAAAAATGGATAACATTTCTGAAGAGGGTCATTTGGATTTAGAATCCGTCGTTCGCGTTGATGCCACGAAAGAAGAGATTGAAAAATACACTTTAGATGACGGCGATTTTATTTACAATACTAGAAATGCCCCAAATCTCGTTGGGAAATCGGCGGTGTACCATGGTGAGAATGGTAAATATTTGTTTAACAATAATATTTTAAGGATTAGATTCAGAAAAGAAGCTGATCCCGATTATATTAACTATTATCTTAATATAGAAGAAGGAAAGCAAAAAATAAAAACTTTAATAAGCGGAACGACAAGCGTTGCCGCGATATATCAGAAAAATTTCGCGACAATCACCGTGCCACTCCCCCCGATTGATATTCAAAGAGAAATAGTCGCCGAAATAACGAAAGAGAGAGAATGTGTGCTGGCTTCTTTCAAAACAATTGATATTTTTGAGAAAAAAATATCTCAATTGATAAATGGTATTTTATAGATATGTGGGAAATTGAATATGATAAAAATAAGGATAAAGAATACAAACTCGCATGTATAAGATGTGATGGCGAAACTTATCATAAAGTTTTGCATTCGGTTCATGTTCACGAATCTGAAAATGAGATTGATATTTGGCGTGATTATGAAATTGTTTGTTGCCAAGGGTGCAAAGAGGTCTCCTTTAAATCAAATTCTTTATGTTCGGAGGATATAAATTACGATCCGGAAACTGGCGAGCAATCTTTAGACGAAAATGTTGAACTTTATCCAAATCGAATCGCTGGCAGAAAACAAGTCAAAGATATGTATTTGTTGCCTGATGAGGTTTTGAAAATTTATAAAGAAACTCACGGTGCTTTGTGCGCCCGGCTCAATATTCTCGCAGGCATAGGAATACGAGCTTTAGTTGAATCGGTATGCAGAGAAAAAGAAGCGCAAGGTGGTAATTTGGAAAATAAAATAGATGATTTAGTAACGAAAGGCGTTTTGACACATGACAGCGCAGAAACTTTGCATAGTACAAGATTGCTTGGCAACAAATCAGCTCACGAAATAATCGCCGCAAACGATGATGAATTAGATATTGCTATGGATATTGTTGAAAATCTCATCAAAAATGTCTATGTAATCCCACAAAAAGCAAAACGGTTAAATAAAAAATAATCATGAAAGATACTATTTTTACAATCGATCTACCATTTGTTGAAACAAACGAGGAATTGGAAAAGGTAAAAGAATTGTATCCGAAATATGATTCATATTTTATCGCGAGCGGTTGTTGTAAAGAAAGACGAGAAAAATTTGACAAACTATGGATAAAATACAAACCTTACGCAGATAGGCATTTTTTGAATCAAATCCGAACTAATTTTCATCAGAGATCGTGGGAGATGTATGTTGGTAATGTTCTTTTAGAAAATGGGTTAACATTACGATCAAAAAATGAAGGACCGGATTTTGTAATTGATAAAACTACTTATGTTGAGTGTGTTGCACCAACGAAAGGCGATCCAACCAAATCTGATTCAGTCCCCGAAATGTTTGTTGCCACAACGCCAGAAGAAATTCGCGTCCAAGATGTGCCAGTTGATAAAATGATTTTGCGAATAACGCAAGCCATAAAAGATAAGGCGTTAGATCAATATGAAAATTGGAAAAGCAAAAAATGGTTTGATTCAAAAACACCTTTTATTATTGCTGTAAATACAGGTGATTTGGCACATGTTGAAGATCCGAATATGCCAAATGCGCTGAAGGCATTGTTTGGTTTTCAGTTTATGCAGATAAACATAAAAACAGGTGCAACCAATTTTTCACACAGAGACAAAGTTGAAAAATCAAACAACGAACCCGTGCCAGTTAATTATTTTGTTACTGAAAATTTTAGTTTCGTCAGTGGAGTTTTATTTTCAGACAAAACAGTATTGAATCATCCAGAAAAAATTGGCGAGGACTGTATTTTTGTGAATAATCCGTTTGCCGATAATCCAATTGATGAGTCGTTTGTTAAATTGTTCAAAAACTGGACTGCGAGCAAAGAAAATGTCAAAATAAATTTGGAGAAGAATTATTAAAAGTCCCGCCGCCGTCCGAAAAAATCGCTGGGGGTTTCCAGCA
>CAYXFC010000183.1:0-2294 GCA_964464155.1 uncultured Pseudomonadales bacterium | reverse complement strand
TATTCTTTGCAGTTTCTTTTTCTCCATAAATCTGATAAAATTGGCAATCGTTAGTATACATATTGTATTTATTTAAGATAAAAATTAAACATAGTAAACTGTGGTGAAAAAATTACCTTTTAGCGCCACAAGGTTACACACATTTTATGGCAGACAAAATTACACTTTCAGCTCAAACCAGAACAATTTTTGGTAAAAAAGTTAAAAAATTACGCAAAGAAAAAATAATTCCTTCTAATGTCTTTGGAAGCCACATCAAGTCAGTTGCTTTGGCTATAAAAATTGATGACTTTAGAAAAGCATTTGAAGAAGCCGGAGAAAGTACGATTGTTTATCTTAATATTGATGGGGAAACTAAACAAAGACCGGTTTTAATCCGTCCGCCTCAAGTTCACCCCACTAGCAGAGAAATTTTACACGTGGATTTACGTCAGGTGAACCTGAAAGAAAAAATTAAAACCATGATTGACATAGTATTAGTAGGTGAAGCTCCAGCTCAAGCTCAAGGTGCTTTGATTATTAAACTAAAAGACCAAATTGAAGTTGAAGCACTACCTACAGATCTTCCAGAACAAATAGAAGTAAATATAGAAAGTTTAGCCAATATTGAAGACGTTATTTTAGCCAAAGATCTAAAGATAGATAAAACTAAAATTGAAATTCAGTTAGACGATGAAGAAATTGTAGTAAAGGCTGAGGCTCCCAAAGAAGAAGAGGTAGAAAAAGCTCCGGTTGAAGAGGTTGCAGAAGAAGAGGGTGTTGAGGGTGGATCTGAAGAAGAAAAACAAAAGACAGAAGAATCTAAAAAAGAAGAACAAAATAAAGAGTAATAGTTTTTACGGATTATTTACTGCACTTCTTTCGATAGCTATCATAGTTTCATTTTTTGGGAAAAGCCAATCACTTTTAGCAAGGCTAGCTTGTGCTTGACTGTCCATATATAACTCTTTTTCATATAAAGCTTTTATTGTCCACAATTGCCAACTATAAGGAAACTTATTAATTAAATCAGATAAATTAGATATTTGTTGGCGTCTTTTTTGAGGTAATTTTAATAATTTCTCATTATTATTTATTGTTTGTGAAAGATAAATAGACCCTCCAAAAGGCAAATAATAAGGGTAATATTTTTGGGATTGTTCAAAGGCAAACATTGCCATTTCTTCTTGATTTTTATCAAAAAACATTTGACTGATGTTAGACCAGGAAATTGGTAAAGTGGGATATAGATTAAGTCGCTTTACTTGCGGAGTTTGGTTGTATTTAATATTTATATTGTAATTTGAATAAACATTATTAATCGTAATCATTAAAAGCAGAATGATAATGGTTATCTTGTATGTTTTCCATCCTAATTTATCAAATACAAAGACTACACTTTTTAAACTTAATTGTATTGTTTTTAGCCGAGGTAATAATATTTTTAATAAATCAACTTTCTTTAATTTAAGAACAAAGTCTTTAATGAATGTTATTAACAAATGTATTTTGTTTAAATCTTTAATTTTAATTTTAATTAATTGAGAATAATGTTTTAGGTGGTTAATAATTAGAAATATCTTATTTTTTATCAAATCAAAAAAGATAGTCCAACGTTCTTGCCACTTCTGTTGTTTTTTAATTTTGTCAATTATTTGTCTTCGAGGAATATAACGGCTCATATTAGAAGAAAGCTTAAAGTTATTTTTTAGTATTTCCTCCAAAACGCCGATCCCTTTGGGAATACTCAGTCAGTATTTTATCAAACTCTTTGGTAGAAAAATCTGGCATTAAAGTTTTGGTGAAAAAAAGTTCACTATATTGATTTTGCCAAGATAAGAACCCAGACAGTCTAATATCACCACCGGTACGGATAATTAAATCTGGTTCTGGCAAATCATTTGTATCCAAAAATTGGACAAAATCAGTTTCAGTTAAATTATCAATTGTCTCTTGATTATATTTGCCAGACTTAACTAGTTTTTTGATAGCTCTAATAATTTCGTCCCGACCACCATAATTAATTGCGACAGTTACTGTTAGTTTATGTTTATTTAGAGATCTATTTTTAAGTTCAATTAATTTTTGTTGTAATTTTGGAGGCAGTTTGGAAGCGTCTCCAATTGTATTAAACCGGACGCCTGCCTTTTCATATTTATCTGTATTTTTATCCAAAGCATATCCCAACAAACCAAAAAGTTTATTAGCAAAATCCATGCCCCTTTTCCAGTTTTCAGTGGAAAAAGCCCAAAAGGTTAAATGAGAAATACCTAATTTAAGTGAATGGGAAACAATTTCATCCAAAATTTTATCAA
>CAYXFC010000182.1:0-2297 GCA_964464155.1 uncultured Pseudomonadales bacterium | reverse complement strand
TCATAGTTTGATTATGTAACTTTTTTAATTTAAATATTTCAATTATGTGCTCGATTCTTTTTTTACGGTCAGAAATTTCATACAGATAACTTGTATAAAGCAAGTTTTCCCAAACAGTTAGTCGCCATGGCAAATGCGTATAAGTAGATGAAAAATTTACTTTCTCTAAAATTTCCTCTCTGTTTTCCTGCAAACTTTTACCGAAATAATTGATTTGTCCTGATGTCGGAGTTAAAACACCTAAAAGCATTTGAATCGTGGTAGTTTTACCTGCCCCATTTGGCCCTAAAAAGCCTAAGATTTCTCCTTCTTTGAGAGAAAAACTAATATTATCAACTGCTTTAAATTTTTTGTAATGTTTAGATAAATTAACTACGTCCAAAATATTCATAATTATTAATTTTAGCATCTATTTGAGTTTAATTAATTTTTATTTCAATCTGCTTATTGACTTTATAGTTTGTCCAAATTAATATATTTACCTATACCCCAGGTATAGGTTTTATTAAAATGTTTTCGCGAGAAGTGTAACGACGTGAAGAATTATCTTTAACAAACCTTGATAAAAGATTGCCACACTCGCTACGTTCGTTCGCAATGATAATTAACACTATGTACGATAAACAAAAAACCTCAATTGCTTTTAAGAAAGCTAAATCTCATCTAGAAAAAATTTTAAAAATGGTAGATCAGGATGTATATTGCATTGATGTCATGCAACAAAACCTGGCAGTGATCGGACTACTAAAATCTGCACACCAGCAACTAATGGAAGGACATCTTAATTCCTGTTTTAAGCATGCAATGGAAAAAGGAGATGAAAAAACTAAACAAAAAATGGTCGAAGAAATGCTAACGGTAACAAAATTATTTAATAGATAATTTTTAGTTTATCCTAATTATTTTTTTTACACGTGATAGTATTTTATAATTTTTATCATTAGCCCTTTAATAGACAAATTATCATGTCTTTCTAGGATTATATACTTATGCCCAACCCAAAAAACAAAGCTCAAAACTGCCAATATTAATGTTGTTGGTATGCATTGTCGTTCCTGTGAACTGTTAATCAAAGATAAGCTTGAAGAAAAGTTAGGCATTAAAGATATTAAAACTTCATATAAAACTGGTAAGGTCGAAATCAGTACTTCAAATCCAATTGATACAAAAAATCTAAATAAATTATTTAAAGCTGAAGGTTACACTTATTCCAAAAATAGTATCCAAACAAAAGATAATTCGAGACAATCAACTGTCGTTGCTATTCTGATTGCTCTAGGATTCGGCACTATATTTATTTTATTGAGCAAATTAGGTTTGGCTTCTGGATTTCAAGTCTCTGCCTCTACTGCATGGGGGGGGGTTTGTTTTTGGACTTTTGGCAGGTAGCTCTACTTGTGCTGCATTAGTGGGGGGTTTGATTTTATCTATGACCAAACGTTGGAGTCAGCAAAGTAGTTCTCCTACTGTGGTCAATTTACTATTTCAAATCGGTAGAATTTTGGCTTATGCCCTTTTTGGCTACGTCCTAGGCGGAATTGGTTCCATGCTGCAATTTTCAGCCAGTACCACTTTTCTATTTACCATGGTCGTAGTAATAGTCATGATTGCCATGGGACTTAATATGGTTGGGATAAATGTTCTTAATACCCTTATTCCTAGTTCGCCAGCACTTAAATCGATACCCAAAAGTTTTGCCAATTTAGGTCCATTAGAACCTTTAGCTTTGGGAGCGATTACGCTGTTTTTACCTTGTGGTTTTACTTTTGCCACCCAAACAGCAGCTGTTGCATCAGGTGATGCTACAAAAGGGATGATGATGATGGGGATTTTTGCCTTAGGGACTGCTCCTGTTTTAATGCTGATTGGATTAGGTAGCCACAAAGCTATCGGAAGTCCTAAAATATCCGCTATTGCTAGTAAAACTGCAGGTTTCTTAGTAATTATGTTTGCCTTACAAATGGTAAACGCACAATTAAATGCGGTGGGTATTGGGGGTATTAATACTGTTTTATCAGCATCAAATAATAATTCAAATATAAGCAAATCTAATAATGGTCAACAAACTATAGATGTCAGAGTTTTTGCTGATCATTTTGAACCTTCAGTAATTACTTTAGAGGCAAACGTACCCACTACTTTTAGAATTACGGATAAGGGAATGACTGGTTGCACTTCAGCAGTTATGGCGCGTGGTTTATTTGATAAGCCCATTCAACTGGCTTCAAAAGGAACTGTAGAGCAAAATTTTACTCCTACTAAGCCTGGACGTTACGTGCTCAGTTGCTGGATGGGGA
>CAYXFC010000181.1:0-2316 GCA_964464155.1 uncultured Pseudomonadales bacterium | reverse complement strand
ATTAATAGGTTTAGCTTGGTTTTTGTCATCATAAAAAATACTTGTGTCTAGCCTACCAGATCCTTTTTCTATAAAGCTTACTTTTAACAGTGGAATGGTACAGTAAAGAGCCAAGCCCAAACCAGTTAACAACAAAATGATTGAATATTTTACTTTTGTTAAATTTTTAAGTATATCCTTAGTATATAAAATTAATAATACTAAGCCGAATAAGGGTATAAATATTTTAGGACTATGATAGCTGTACATTGCTCCTAAAAAACTTAAATAACTAATTGGTAAAAGATATGTTTTTTTTACACTAATTAAAAATAACCAAACTCCCAACATAGTTAAACTCAAAGCCAACATAGCCTCAAAAGCCCCTCGGCTAAAGAAAATATTCCAATAATTAAAACTCATCAGTCCCATTGCTAAAATAGGAAAATATTTTTTATTTGATTTAGATAGTTTAAGATTTTTAGATATTTCGATCGCCAGTAAATAACTTAAAACTACAGTTGCTATTCCAGCCAATGCAACGGGCAATCTAATCGTCCAAATTGATAAACCAAAAATCCGAGTTAGTATAGCTAAAACGTAAATTAAACCTGGAGCTTTGAAATCACCAAATGAACGAAATACCAGCGGAAACTTAGTGCCATATTCGTCTAAGTGAGTTTTTCCAATACTAAACCCGTTCCAAGCAATTGCAGCTTCGTCCCAATTAAGTGATGGTGGAATAGTGTCTAATTTATAAGTTCTTAAAAAAATGGCAGCGATTAATATTGTAAGAAATATTATTTTATATTTCATAGCTCTTTATTTTTACATTGAATTAATACATATAGTCCAAGACTCAACCATGATATAAAACTAATCCAATCACTCCAAAGCTGAAGTGGTGTTTTTGTTATTTTCACTTCAATAAAATGCGAGCCACTAGGTAGGTTGAACTGAATAAAACCTGTATCTTTATCAAAAGAATGAGTGATTTTTTTGCCATCGAGATACACTTTCCAACCAATAAAATCATAAATTGCTATTTTCAATTTAACTTCTTTTACTGATTCAATATGGAAAGACCGATATCCATTTTTTTTGATCAAATCTACAGCGTCATATCTTTGATTATTTAAAGTGATTTCAGATAGATTAGAATCTGATTGTTCTATGGCAGTCTTAGGTAGATAATCTTTTAAGATTCCACTCATATGTTGCTGAATAAGTTTTGAATCCGTGTAATACAGTTCATTATTTTCTAAATATTTTTCCGGCTTGAAAAAACCTATATTAGTACTAATAAGTAATATAGCTAATACCAATCCGAAAACTAGCCTAAGAGGTTTCTGTTTAATTGCATTAATTAAAAAAGCTACAAAACCAACCAATAAACTCAGAATTACTATATTAAGACTTAAGAAACGCCAAGGGAATTGCGCCATTTGTAAAATTGGTATTTTCTCCCATATAAAAGTTGAATGAAAACTCATAATAAAAACAAACAGCCCCAAACTAAACAATAAAATTGGAAATAAAACAACTTGCAAAGTATTTGACCTACGTTTCCTAAACCATACATAGATATAGGTTGTGATAGCTAGCAAAAGAACAATTAATTGAGAAATTCCTAATTGGAAGCTAATATCGTCATCGGGACCTAAAATAGAACCTCCGTAGCGAAATCCAGTTTGGAAAAGTTGTCGAAAATAAATAAAGTGTAGTTTGTAGAAAGAATAACCTCCCGCAATAGTTGAAACAATAGTGTAGTCTTTTTCAAAAAAGGCCGGAATTAAAAACCAAATTGAAAGCAAAATTGCTAAAAATCCACCAACAACTACTATTCCAATTGGTTTAAATATCCTTTTATTAATAGTGATAGAAAAGTATATTATCCAAAATATTCCCCATATGAATAACAATGGCAAAACAATTATGGTAATGACGTTATGAGATAAAAAAATACCAGTCAAAGATAGAGCGAAACTTATGATGGTTTTTATTTTTATTGATTTAGTAAAACTCGATTTAATTAGTAAATATAAAGTCAACATTACCAGAGGAATAAAGGTTGTGGCCAATAACTCTGTTAATGCTCCTCTTACGTATAATTGCACCGCCCGATATGGAGCATAAGTAAAAGCTATTGCTGTTAAAAGTCCTCCCCATTTACCAAAGAACTCCTCTCCTAATTTAAAGCTAAAGATAAAGCCTAATATAACAGCTATAAAAATTGCAATTTTGATACATATTACTGCTGGTATGCCTATTAAAAAAAATAATTCACCAAAATAATAAAAAAGGGGTGCATAAAAATGCATTAGAGGCATCCCATAC
>CAYXFC010000180.1:0-2322 GCA_964464155.1 uncultured Pseudomonadales bacterium | reverse complement strand
CGTTGTTTTGTTGGGCTTTTGACATTGATAATTATTAACAAATGGCGGGAAAGCAACAACATTTTCTTTAGCAATTGGTATATATTTACAAATTTGATTTCGAGAAAAATCCGATACTGTGATTAAATTAACCTTTGCTTTTTTATATTTTAATAATAAATTTTGATAAATAGTTAAATTTTTAGTTGGATAGGTATGTAGGATATAGATAATTTTGGTTGGAATCAAAAATAAACCAAATAACTGACCTGGCTTAGTAGCGGAAATCAATATACGTTTTGGCTTGAAACGATGCCAATAGATAAAAGCATAGAAGATTTCTAGAATAATAATTAGGATTTCAGAAAATTTTGCAAATAGTTTTCTTAGCTTAATAAACCAGCCCGGTATAATTATATATTTTATTGATTGTGTATTTAAAAATGTAGTTAAGGAAGAATCTAGTTGATATGAATTCAAAATAACACAAACGATATACTTTTTTTGAATACAATATTTCAAAAGATGATAAAAATATGTTTTGGCACCACCGAAAGATTCAAATTGAGGAAAGATTAGAATATCAACCATGTTTGTTAATAATTTTTGTTAATTTCCAAAAAACATAATTGCATCGAAATCTAATTTTTCTATATATCTTATATACTGGGATTCCAAAAACAAAGCGATAATAAGCTTGATTTAGGAATGATGGCCATATATTTTTCGAAATTAGATAATGCTTCTGGGCAATTTCTGTTAGCTCCCATTTGCTTAAATAAAAATCTCCGAGCATATTGTGGTAACTTGCAACAACTTTATTATCATTTATATTTATAATTTCTGGATATATTTTTTGTATGGGTAATTTATTATCGATGTTTTTCAAAGCCAGTAACACATCTTTTTTAACACGATCTGATAAAACTTGAGTACCCATATCTTTATGCCAACGACTATATACAGCAACAACATTTGCTCTATACATTTTGTAATATGCACTAATCAAAGCCCACATTTCATAGTCTTGGGCGGTTTTGTTAGCTTCATTAAATAAACCAACTTTTTCAAAAATCTCCTTGTGGACAAGAGTTGTACATCCACTAATCTTATTTGACTTTAAAAACTGTCTTACCAGGGGGACTTTATTATCCTGTTTCCAATCATATAAACCATTTGGGAGGGGTTTCTTGTTCTCATCAACTAACAACGCCTTGCCATAAATAAACTTAGCATCAGGATTTTTTTCTAAAACTTTTAATAATCCGGAAAGCCTATCAACTGGATAGATATCGTCATGACTTAGCCAAGATATCCATTGTCCCCTGGACTTTTTAATGCCAAAGTTTAGCGCTGAACTAACCCCACCGTTTGTTTTAGAGAAATATCTAATTTTATTAGCGTATGATTTAGCAATTTGTTCCGTTTTTCCATCATCATTAGACCCATCATTGACTACAATAACTTCAATATTCTGGTATTTTTGGTTAATAGAACTATCGATAGCTTCTTTGAGAAAATTAGATCCGTTATAAACAGGAATGATAATAGAAATTAATGGAAATGGTTCAGTTTTAATCTCTGACTTTCCAGACTTCGCGGTTGACATAATCGGTATAGCTTAAAATAATTTTAACTACTTTCTTTGAAACATTATCAACATCATAATCAGCTATTAATCTATAAGGTTGTTCGCTGACTGAATAATGATCGACTGTTACAGTGATAGCATCCAATACTCTACCGGCATTTAATCCACTCATAATTACTGTGCCCTCGTCCATTCCTTCGGGTCTTTCATGGGAATTGCGGATATTAACAGCAGGGAAGCTTAATATCGACGATTCTTCTGTAATAGTACCACTATCACTTAATGTACAGTAAGCGTTTTTTTGTAAGGTGAGATAATCAAAAAACCCAAAAGGTTTATATTCTTGAACTAAGTCTGGCAACACAATTTTTTTATCGTCAATCATTTTTTTAGTTCTTGGATGAACAGAGAATATAATTGGTTTTTGATATTTTTTTATAAGTTCTTTTAAGATATTCATAATTTTTTGAAAATTATCATCGTTGTCGATATTTTCTTCACGGTGAGAGCTGAAGACAAAATAATTCTTTTTTTCTAGGTTTAGAGTCTCCAAAATTTTAGAATTTTCAATCCTATCAGCATATTTAATAAGCAATTCTTTAATTGATGATCCGACTTTAAATATCGTTTCTGGTCTTATGCCTTCTGCTAATAAATACCTTCGCGCGTGCTCAGTAAGAGTTAGGTTAATATCGCTAAGATGGTCAACTATTTTGCGATTAATCTCTTCAGGAACTCTCTGATCAAAAGAT
>CAYXFC010000179.1:0-2326 GCA_964464155.1 uncultured Pseudomonadales bacterium | reverse complement strand
AAACTGCAAAGAATATATCATTTTCTAAATCCTGTCCTAACTCAAAATACCCACTTCTTTTAATTACTTGCTGTGAAAGCTTACTTAACTTAAGAGAAGGTGGATAATTCACCACTATCTGAACTGGTAATGTTGTTATGCCTGGTTGTTTTTGAATATACAGTCCAAAAGTATTGTTTTCATTAAGTGATTTAGCAATTTTATACGTTAATTCTATTAACCTTTTGGAAGCTGGAGGTATTTCCAAATATAATCCTACTCTCTTTTTACCAGCATCATTTACGATTTCTATGTCTTTATTATTAACTTCAATTGTATCTCCATTATCATTTTTAACCCAAACTTTATCTAAAATTGCATCAGCTGGAACATATAGCCAAACCATGGTTTTATAACTACCAGAAGGCCACGTTTCTGTTTGACTTGAGTTTTGTAAACTATATGCAATCTTTACAGCACTATCTGACTTATTATCAAGAGTAATATTATAGTTTAGCGATCTAGTAATAAAATAGTTGGCTTTGTTTATACCTAAATTTATATCTACTGGCATAACATAATCAGCTACGGATAAATCTCCAAACTCGACAACCTGATTAGGTATTTTTTTAATTTCCCCACTCCATGGCTGTAGAGATAATTCTTGACCACTCTCTCCATACCAGACCATAAAATGTTTTTGTGATGCTTGACTGGATAAAAACGGCAATGTTTTTATTAAACTAACCGAAGAAGCTGCTTTAATTTTTTCGCTTAATCGCAGAGTGAGTGTTTGTAAGAAGCTAGCTGTATTTTTTTCATTACCCAAATTCAAATTTGCATGAAAGTATAAACGATCCAAAAAATTATCACTATTTATAGTTTCATTGTATTCGGGTAAAAAAACTGGTCCGATTAGATCAATTAAGTTTTGAATAAAGTAACTATCTACAGCCCAGACACTTCCAATGCTTAGACTTGTTTGTTTTTGCAAAAACCACGCAATTCTAGGGGCGGTTTTATTGGGAAAATCAGCGTACATATTAGCATCACGTAGCCACCACTGACTTTCTCCTAAGTGTTGTTCGATTATATAATTCAATTCATCTGGGGGCTTAATTATACCTTTTAGACTAGCATCAAGTTCATAAACGTTTTTGACTTGAACATCTAACAATTTACCTTTTTCAAAAGTAAGCAACATCACACTATCCAGAAAACCACCACTAGGTCGTAATTCTAAACTGTCCCCTATCATTACTGCCACAACCTTTCTACTATCAAATGCAAAAAGCTCTGGTATTTGTAAAATAAATTCTTGCCAATTAGTTATGTGGTTTTTGACTTGAACAATTTTATCTAAATCGTCATTGTTGTTATTATCTTTTTTAAGATATGCTTCAATAAACGCGATTTCATCAAATGCAGCCGCCAACTCTCTCTTGGATTCTTGTTGTAAATTAGTTAAATCCCCCACTCCTCTACCCAAAACTACATCCAACATCAACTCCATGTTTTGATGTACTTTAGATATATCAATTGAGACTTTGTCTAAATCGACAGCAGATTGTAGTTTTGTTTTATATATTTTATCGTTACTGTTACCAATTAATTTCCTTTGCCACATTACCATTGGTTGAATAAATTTAACTCCATTTTTAATTGTTTGAGATGATCCCATATTTTGTTTTTTTTCACCAAGATTCAAAATATAATTAATGTTGTCTTGATAATTTGCTAAGATAGCATCGTAGCCTAATTCAAATAAAGTTTGGGGAATAATAACTAAAAACAGAATTAATCCACATACAATCCCCAGCAGTTTAATGGCGATTTTCTTGGAACTAAAAAATTTTTTTGTTATTCTATTCAAAATAGAAAATAATGAGAAATGTACCACTGGTGGTTGTATTGTGAGTGGTGGCACAAAATGTTTTTTCTTTATAGTAGTTGGTTGATTCTGTATCTTAGACGAGGATATTTGGGAATTTATTTTTGTGTCTCCATGAAAATTTGAAGACACCTTATTGAATAAATTACTTTTGGATATTTCAAGTGATTCTTTCTTTTGAAAACTAATTAATGGAGGAATATTATTAATTTCTTTTACTGGAACTATTTCTTGTAACCATTTTAAGGTGTCTAATGCTCCGTCTTCCCAGTGATGATGTGCAAACCAACCTAAAACCTCTTGACTGTTTATCATTGCCTGAGTCAATCCTTGCCTTTCTCCATCTATATCCACAGCTGAATATTTAATCAAAATATCTCCAAGTTGTTTTTTAATTAAATGAGCTATTGATAATAACGAAATTCTTTCCTTATTTATCAAAGCATACATTTTCCC
>CAYXFC010000178.1:0-2340 GCA_964464155.1 uncultured Pseudomonadales bacterium | reverse complement strand
TCCAACAGGGAATTAATTCTCAAAATCAGGGTGGTCCAATGGAAGAACCCAATCCTTTGTCAATCGAATATATGAGAGTGCAGGAGTATCCCGGCAGTGATATTGTCATCGAACAAACCCTGCCCGATGGCTCTAACTATTCTCGTTATATTGCTTCTTATAAATCTGATGGACTGAAAATATACGCTTTGCTTACAGTTCCTAAGGGCGATCCTTCGGCAAGCTCAGGACAAGTAATGCCCGAATCAGGCTGGCCGGTAATAATTTTTAACCATGGTTATATTCCACCAGAACAATACCGCACGACTGAAAAATATATTGCCTATACGGATGCCTTTTCGCGTAACGGCTACATTTTATTCAGGCCTGATTATCGTGGTCACGGTAACAGCGAAGGTAATCCAACTGGGGCTTACTACTCTCCCGCTTATACGATTGATGTACTTAACGCATTAGCATCTATCCAAAAATATCCAGAAGCCGATCCCAGTCGCATTGGTGTGTGGGGTCATTCGATGGGAGGATCGATTACTTTGCGCTCAATGGTAGTTTCAAAACAAATCAAAGCTGGAGTTATCTGGGCAGGAGTCGTAGCTTCTTACCAAGATATGGCAACCAACTGGCATCGCTCAAGACCGTGGATGCCATCACAGAAAGAGCAAGATGTGCCAACCTATCATCGTCCAGGCAGACAAAGCTTAATTGATAAATATGGTGATTATAGTGCTAACTCTCAGTTTTGGAACTCAATTGCGCCGATTTCATACGTTGCCGATATTTCAGGACCTGTGCAAATTCATCACGGAACAGCCGATGAAGAAGTCCCCTTACTTTTTTCTCAAAGACTGGATGAGGCTTTGCAAAAGGCAAACAAATTTGTCGAATTTTATACTTATGAGAGTGATAATCATAATTTATCAAATAACTTAAGTGTTGCTTTGCAAAGATCGATAGAATTTTTTGATAAGTATTTGAAATAACTTGAATTACAAAATGGTAACAGATAGATAATTTTGTAATTCAGGTTGATTATTTTCAGCTTGGCTTCAGAAAATTAGATTAAACTTGGCTATTATAAATTTAGAAATTTATACTATGAAAAATAGTCTTCCTAATAACTTAATAATTTCTGTGGTTGTAACTTTGATAATTGCTGGTGGAGTTGGCTTTTTTGCTGGAACTAAATATCAGCAAAGTAAAACAGTTACTTCCACTCGTAGTCCTTTTGCGACAAACTTTGGACCTGGATCAAGAAATAATAGAACTGAGGGCGCTCAAACTCAACCCAATAGTGGAACTACCAAAAATATGGGATTTAGACCAGTTTCAGGAGAAATTATTAATAGCGACGATAAATCTATTACCGTTAAAATGACAGATGGTAGTAGTAAAATTATATTAATTTCTGATTCTACCAATATTAACAAAGCTGAAACTGCCAGCAAAACTGATTTAACAGTTGGAACTACAGTTTCAATTTTTGGTCAAACTAATAGTGATGGCAGCGTAACAGCTCAAAATATTCAACTTAATCCTATTAATATGGGACAAAATGGTGTCAATAATTTTCCCGCTGGAGGTCAGCCAATAATGGATGGTCAAAATCCCGGACTTGATTAAACTCAATAAAAAATCAGGAATAAAGAAATCTAAAACCCCAGCAATTGGCTGGGGTTTTATTTATAAAGTCGGATCGATAACTCTACCTATAAATAAAATATTACCTGTTTGCTTTTGTTGAATTAGGAAAATAAAGGGATGGTCAGCTCGGAAAATAATGGGTTTTGGCTTAGGGACATTCATAGCTGATCCAAGACTCACCATAATTGCTGTGGCAGCAGCAGCTTCGGTCCCTTGCTCGTCAACTTGCACAAAAGCTTGGTGGATGACATCACTAATATATAAATTCTTGGATCCATTTATTCCCGAAAAATCAGCTTGTGAAGAAAAAGCAGCTTTCATACCCATATTTTTTAGAGCAGCAACCATAGAATACTTGGTGTCAAATTTAAATTTGGGAAGATAAATTTGTTCCACCTTCTCATCTTTCATTAAACTCTTCCATTCATTTAATTTATTAATTGACAGCTTTTTTTCGGTGTCTTGCAAATTATTTTTTGGCAAAATTATCAACATAGATAAATCATCTCCTTGATATGGTAATTCAATAGCCTGCATTTCCGATGTTTCAGCATATTTAAAATAAGTCTCTTTATTGGATAAATGCATCAAAGGAGCTTTAATCTTTCTTAACAGGGAAATATTAAAATCTTCATTTTTAGTCTCTTTTTCGTTGAACTGCCATATCCATTCTCCTTTAAAATAAATCGCATTAGTCAG
>CAYXFC010000177.1:0-2382 GCA_964464155.1 uncultured Pseudomonadales bacterium | reverse complement strand
TTTGAACAATCTCCTCAGCTTTGATTTGGATATCCAAATCAAGAGTGGTAACTACATTAAGTCCCCCTTGTGTTGTTTCAGCCTCGCCAAATTCAGTAACGAGCATGTTTTTGACAAACATAACAAAGTGGGGCGCTAAAATATCTGTTTTTTGCTGAGTAAAAATTAGGTTCTCATTTTGAGCTAGCTCCAACTGTTCTTTATTAATCATTGACAGCTTTAACATTTTTTCAAGAACCAGATTTTGTCTATTTTTAACCAAGTTCGGATTTGCTCCGAAAATTGAAAAAGTTGTCGGTGAAACAGGAAGTCCTGAAAGATACGCAGCCTCTGCCAAAGTAAGATTTTGAGTATGCTTATTAAAGTAGGCCTGAGCTGCAGCTTCAATCCCATAACTAGAGCCCCCGTAACATATTTCATTTAAGTACATTGTCAAAATTTCTTCCTTGGAATAGACGCGCTCAGTCCATAAAGCCAATACTATTTCTTTTATCTTTCTCCTATATGATTTTTGTGGAGTCAGAAGTTTATTTTTAACCAATTGCTGAGTAATGGTAGAACCACCTTGATAATAATTAATATTATTTTTTTTGACGTTATGGTAGATTGCACGAAATATGGATTTTATGGAAATACCCGAATGACGATAGAAATTGGAGTCTTCAATGGCAATAGTGGCATTTTTTACCACATCGGGAATCTCTTCATAATCCAGATTAGTCCTATTTTCGTTTTTATATATCCGGTAAAGAATACGCTGCTTCCTGTCACGGATAATGGTTGTCTGGGGGCTTCTGTTTTCTTTCAGTGCATATGGTGTAGGAAGCTGATAGAGTATGTTGTAATAAAATAATCCCGACAACAACACAAACAGACTGATACTCGTGATGGCCAGTTTTTTTGTAACATGTGTCCTAAAAGACTCTTTCTGTTTTTGTATCTTTAAATTTTTTTTATTCTTTTTTTTAACCATATACTTGTCTGAATTATTAGAATAAATTGAAAATTTCAATTAAATATTAAGAATTATCAACTTTCATTTTTATATCAGCAGAAATCTCTCTCGCTTTACCTTTCAACTTATTTAAATTGCCCTTTACGGGTTTGCCTGATGCAACCTCAATTTCCCCCTTAACCTGTTGCACCTTACCTTTTATCTTTTGGCTAAGTGTTTTTAACTTTCCCATAATATTCACCTACTTTCTTTGTAGATAGAAAAAATATTAATAAATTAAGCCCTTACTCCCAGAAGTCTAGCAATTAATACAATTACTGCCCCAACAAGTAATAAATGTATAAGTCCGCCTCCAATTTTTAGAGAAAAACCTCCCAGTCATGAAATGACTAGCACAACCAATATAATGTCTAATATACCCATAAATTTTTCACCTCCTTATTAAAAATCTTTATTAAATAGTTGTTAAATATACTAAGGTAAGTGTAGATTAACAGAACAAGTGAGTCTGTCATTTCGCTACTAAACCTACAGCAATTCAGGTTACAGTCTTTACTCCGCATAAATCACAACATAAAAGGAATCGATATTACTGCATAGAAATACTTCCCATGTAATACTTGTTATTAGTCTAAGTTGAGGCGGCGGTTAACTACTATATGTAGGTAAATTATTAAAGCATTAGATAATTACAAAATAATGTAACTAATACTTTTTTTCCGCCTCAACTTGGAACCAATATAAATACTAACTAAGCTATACAAATAGAGCTTTATTATGATTTCTGCTTAGTTTTGTCTTCGCTAGTTGAATTAAAAAAAATAGTTTTTAAAGGAGGTGAACAATATATGTCAAAAATGATATTTGGAGTATTTACAGAAAGAGAAAATGCTGAAAACGCAATCAATGAACTCGAAAATGGGGGATTTGACCCCAAAGATATATCTATCGTCATGAAAAATCACGAAGACGCTAAGGTAATCCATGATAATACTGGAGCCAACATTACGGGAGGAGCCACGGCTGGAGCCACAACTGGTGCAGTTATAGGCGGAATTGCAGGACTTCTTATAGGAATAGGTGCAATAGCGATTCCAGGAGTTGGAGCACTTCTTATAGCAGGACCATTAGCCGCAGCTTTAGGTTTTACTGGAGCAGCAGCTAGTACAGTATCTGGTGCCGCTACGGGTGCTTTGGCGGGTGGATTAATAGGAGCATTGGTAAAGCTGGGAATTCCAGAAGAAGATGCAATAGTTTATGAAGAGAAAGTTAAAAGTGGAGCAATCTTAGTTGCTGTTCCGGAAATGTCGGGTAAACATAGGGAAGTAAGTATAATTTTAACAGATCAAGGTGCCGAACAAGTAAAAACTATTAATCTAAGAGATGATAATAGAAGCCAAGGTGACAGGAATACAGATATACATGCT
>CAYXFC010000176.1:0-2387 GCA_964464155.1 uncultured Pseudomonadales bacterium | reverse complement strand
AAAAACAAAATAGTTATGTGTGGTCATGGAAAAGTAATGAAAAAATCAGAAAAAGTATATTAAAACCTGGAGATGAACTTGAAAGTATCCGAAATTTATCGGTACCCGCACTAGTTGAAAGAAGAAGATGGGTTTGCAAAATAGTTGAAGGAAAACTAAGAGTTTTACCAATTTAATATGAACCAAACAATAATCCCAAGCGAACAGCAACTAATAGAATTTCAACAAAAATTACAAAAAGATTCCGATTGGATTTTAGAACAAATCGACTTGCTTAGTTTGTTGAGTAAATATGGAGAAGTGAAAATTGTTGGAGCCAAAGCTTTGGGATTAATGGTAGCTAAAGATATTGATATTTCAGTTGTTGTCCCCAAAATTGATTTGGTTATTTGGCAGGAAATTGTGAGTCAATTGATGGTTACTAAACATGTGCGAAAAGTTACCGCTGTTGATGAATATAACTATGATGAAAATAATGTATATGATTTGGAAAAAGGTAAGAAATACTCTTTATACATAGAAATGGATTCAGTATTAGGCCCAGATCAGGATAAAAATAATCTGTGGGAAATACAAATTCATTTAATTACCAAAGATAAATTTGATGAAAGGATTACTAAAAATTTAATATCAAAATTGAACTATACAAACAGATTAACTATTTTAAGATTAAAATGGTGGGCAAATAAGATTAATAGAAATTTACTTTTTGAATCTAATGGACATTTTAAAATTCAGTCTATCTGGATTTATGAAGCGGTAATGCATCAAAATACAACTAACATTAGAACTTTTATTCAGTTTTTACAAAATAAAATATCAAATGAAGACAGACACTTTTTATCAATTATACAAACAACAGATTAAAGTATTAAATTATGGTCAATATCAATCTAATAACTTCCAATTTAAAAAATATCTATAATCAGTACGCTGAAGATTATAATTTGGAACATCCTGATATATCTGAAGAATTGAAAGAAACAATAGATCAATTTATTAACTATTTGCCATCTGGAGCAAATATTTTGGATTTGGGATGTGGTACGGGGAGAGATGCTAAATATTATTTATCAAGAGGATTAAAAGTAACAGGAACTGACCTTTCAGAAAAAATGATCGAGGTTGCTAAAAGAGAAGTGCCAACTGGTAATTTTATGGTAGATAATATGTTAAATGATGATTTGGGAATTGGAGTTTATGACGGAATATCTGCCAACGCTTCGTTGCTACACATTCCTAAAATGAATCTTAAAAAAGTATTGACTAAAATTCATAAAGCTTTAAAAGAGAACGGAATTTTTTGGTTAGGTCTTAAAGCTGGAAAAGGTGAACATGAAGTAGAAAGTGATATTAACGGAATTAAAGTAAAACGGTTTTATGCTTTTTATTCCAAAACAGAAATAGAAAAAATATTAACTCAATCTCATTTTAATATTCTAAAAATTGTTTCTTTAAAAAGTAGAAGTGGTAAATGGTGGTTAAGAATAATTTGTAGAAAGAAATAATTATGACTAAAACAATTAAACAAATCCAAAAACGCGATGGCAGATTGGTAAGTTTTGATCCAGCTAAAATTACCTCAGCTTTATACAAAGCTTTTGTGGCAACAGGTGAGGTTGGAGGTGAAACTGAATCTAAAAAAGAGGCCGAACGTTTAACTCCCATTGCTATTTCCCTTTTTACTAAAACCATAAATGGAGATACGCCTTCAGTGGAAACCATGCAAGATGTGGTTGAGCAAACTCTCATGGCTGCCGGTCATTATCAAACGGCCAAAGCCTATATTCTTTATCGTGAGCGCCAGCAGGAAGTGCGCAGTGCCAAAGCCGTGATTGGAGTTAAAGATGACTTAGATTTAGGCATTAATCAGCTAAAAGTTATCGAACGCCGTTATCTGCGCCATGATGAAAATGGCAAAGTTATTGAAACACCCAAAGACTTATTTAACCGAGTAGCTAAAGCAATATCCAGTAATGAAGAAAAAGATAAAGCCAAATGGCAAAAGAATTTTTATGAAATTATGGCTAATTTTGAATTTATGCCTGCAGGTGGATATTTACGGGCAGCAGGCTCGGCTAAACCCATGATTGCCAATTGCTTTGTTTTGCCTGTTGAGGACACAATGGAAGGTATTTTTGATAGTGTTAAATGGATGGCCTTAATTCATCAAAAAGGTGGTGGCACCGGATTTAATTTTTCCAAACTACGCCCTAAGGGTGATTTTATTTCCAGCTCAGCCGGTTACTCTTCCGGTCCAGTTTCTTTCATGAAAGTGTTTGACAGTGCGACTGCGCAAGTCATGCAGGGTGGTTTCCGTAGAGGTGCCAATATGGGAATCTTAAATATTAACCATCCGGATATTTTTGACTTTATCAACTGTAAAA
>CAYXFC010000175.1:0-2415 GCA_964464155.1 uncultured Pseudomonadales bacterium | reverse complement strand
GAATAATGGTTTTAGTTTGTAAGGCAGAGAAAATAAGTCTATTTAGCGCCCCTGGCGATTTTATAGATATTCCTAGACCACAAAGATCCGATACTCTTACAACGCGAGCGTTTACTTCAGACTGTTCTACTGTTTTAATAGTCAAAGTTTCAATATCTTCCTGGATTTGCCAAAAAATACTTCGATCAATTGTTTTCTTATCTAGTTGTTGTAATTGCAAGAAACCTTCTTCATATAACGACTCAATTGAGGCTAATAAAAATTTTGTGCCTGTTTTTTGGCATAAGCTTAAATATGTCTCAATATTCATTGCAGCATATGCCTGGGCTAAACTTGTTTCGATATCAAAAGATTCATAAAAATCTATTAATGAGAGGTGAAAAATATAATCTGGGGCTTGTTCTATATATTTCTCAATATTAATGTTTTGATCTGATTTTAACCATAATAAGTTTTTATTATCACTTAATTGGTTCATGTGTTTCCAAGCACTATTGTATCTGTTTTTGTCATCAATGCAGACAACCTTACAATTCTGGCTGAGTAATTTCTTAGCCAGTTCATATCCCAAAAAACCTGCATTACCAATAATTAAACAATTTATCTCATTATTTGGGAGATTATTATGGGCAGAAATCATTATTTATTGCTTATTAGATTTGTATTCCATGATTTTATAATCAGAGATAATACAAGTGCTAAAAGCACGGTGGCAGAAAGAATTTTTTTTAGTTAAATCGTGTTATTTTTTTATTTTCTTATCTTGTAATTGACTAAGTTAAACTTGATTATATTGTACGCTATATATAAAAAGATATTATTGTTGGTTTAGCTCCATATCTAAAGCTTGATTTACCAATGAATCAGCCTCTTTGTTTCCTTCTCTGGGAATAGATTGAAAACTTAGAGTAAATCCTATATTTTTTAAGTCATTAATTACAGAAAATACTTGGGTGGCGATATTTTTAAGATTAATATTTTTAATTTTATAAATACCCAAAAGTTGTCTAACAACCAGCTCTGAATCCAAATAACACTTAATTATCCCCTCAGCGCTTATTTCAAGTTTAATTTTTGTCAAAGCCTTTAATATTGCCATATATTCAGCTTCGTTATTTGTAGTATGTCCAATATATTGAGAACCTCTAAATAAGATGGTGTTGTTTTTATAAACAACATAACCGATTGCAGCAGGTCCGGGGTTGCCTCTTGATCCACCGTCACTAAAAACATTATACAAATTCTTCATATATATTATTATGGGGTTACTTAAAGTATTACTAATACTATAAACATTTTAATTATTAGCCTATACAAATTCGGGCTGTTTATGACGCCCTCCTATTCACGTCTTACTTTAAATTTTTTTGATATCATCTAGAGTGTTAATACAGGATATATTTTAACTACAAAAATCTAGTTCTTATTATACAAAAAAGCTGTCAAGGCTACCACAAACATTCCAAAAGCATATAATATCTGTATTTGAGTTAATATATAATGATCAAAAGATATAGGCAATACAATTAGAGCAATTGGTGCTAAAAGTCCTTCGTTTATTTCATTAATCTTTTTATAGACATTTTTATAAAATAAATACAATGCAAACAAGCATGGAATAAAACCAATTGAAATTACAAGTTCCCAAATTACATTATGAATTGGTTGGATATCAACTATATTTATATAACTAGTTCTAGATAACAGGCTTCCAAACCAGCCCTGACCTAGTAATAAAGTACTAGGGGTTATTTTAATATTCTGTAAAATTAAGTTGCGTGAGACAATATCGCTTCGAAGAAATGGTAACGCTTGAAGAATTTTGGGTGAGATTACAACTAACAAAGATAATATAACTAGGTGAATTTTATTTAACTTTATTGGGTGTTTTCTATTGATAGAACTTATTAATAAGAATAATGATAAAGCTACCCAAGCTATCTGTGAAAAGGATATTCCCACCAAAATAAAAGTTGTCAAAAATAGTCCAATTATTTTAATTTTATAGTAAGGTGATTTACTAAATATGTATGCCACATAACCCATTAACAGCGCGTAACCCGCCATTGTATTGGGATGAGAGAAAAAAGCATATGGTCTAAGTATAAGTCTTCCAAATAAATCAGTTTTGGCAATCCCTGGGGTTTGGATAGAAAATAATCTTTCACCTAAATAGTACCAGAAGCCATTTAACGAACCTTGGTGAATAAATTGTGTTAAGGCAATAATTGCAATGATACTTAATTGCCCCAACGCGATCCAGAATATATATTTTTTTATATTCTTAAGGTTATAATATATCGAAACACTCGCCATCAAGCAAAGCATTATTCTTATAGACCAAACAATGTGCACCCATTGTTGTTTTACCCAAAAAAGCTGAATTAGATTATATATAAAAATTCCAATAGATAA
>CAYXFC010000174.1:0-2437 GCA_964464155.1 uncultured Pseudomonadales bacterium | reverse complement strand
ACTGGACTACTGAGGCTAGTCAAAGCGCTACTGAAGAAAATCTCTAAATTTCTGAATTAAATTTAATTTTTTATATTTTTTTGTACTGTCTAAATCATCGAACTACTTATAGTATTTATATTAATGCTTAAGTTATTATTTGTTTAATTTAGTATTATAAATTGATCCTTAAAAATAATCTTTATTTTGATGATTTCTATCGTAATTAAAAGATACTAAAAAGCCCTTCTTTCGAAGGGCTTTTATGAATTATCTACTATCTTACATTCCCATTCCACCCATTCCTGGCATTCCGCCACCTGACATAGCTGGAGATTTATCCTCTTCTGGTTCATCAGCAACTAAAACTTCAGTGGTTAAGACAATTCCAGCAATAGAACCTGCATTTTGCATGGCTGTTCTGACTACTTTAGCTGGATCTAACACTCCCATTTTAACCATATCACCAAATTTCATTGTGGCGACATTAAAGCCCCAATTATGATTCTCATTTTTTTCAATTTCCCCAACTACCCAGGAAGCGTTAGCTTTAGCATTATTTACTAGTTTAGTAACTGGTTGAGATAAAGCATTGTATACAACCCCAGCACCAGCTGATTCAAAATCTCTCCATGTAACTGATTCTAATGCTGTAGCACCTATCTTGCCCTTACCTAATAATACATTGCGAGCACGCAGAAGTGTAACTCCACCTCCAGCAACAATACCTTCTTCAACAGCTGCTTTAGTAGCTTCCACGGCATCTTTAACTCTTTCCTTGCGTTCATTAAGCTCTATTTCAGTAGCAGCTCCAACATTGATAACTGCAACTCCGCCAGCTAATTTAGCCAATCTTTCTTGCAGTTTTTCTTTATCAAAATCAGAATCTGAAGCTTTTATTTCTCTTTTAATTGAAGCAATTCTAGCATCAATGGCTTTTTTATATCCTTTACCACCAATAATTCTGGTTTTTTCTTTATCAGCCCATACTTTATCAGCTCGTCCACAATCTTCTACAGTAACAGAGTCTAATTTACGACCTGTATCCTCAGAAATAACCGATCCACCAGTTAATATTGCAATGTCTTCCAGCATTGATTTGCGTCTGTCACCAAATCCAGGTGCTTTAATTGCTAAAACGTTTAAACCTCCACGTAGTTTGTTAACAACTAAAGTAGCGAGTGCTTCACCATCAAAATCATCAGCAATAATGACAATATTTTTGCTAATTTTAACCACATTTTCTAAAAAGGGTAATAACTCGGCTATGGCTGATATTTTTTTATCAGTAATTAAAATATAGGGACTTTCAATTTCGGACTCCATTTTATCTGAATCTGTTACAAAATACGGAGAAGCATAACCTTTATCAAATTCCATACCAGAAGTATAGGAAAGCTCGATGTCCAAACTCTTACCTTCTTCGACAGTAATTACGCCATCATTACCAACCCTAGACATTGCTTCAGCAATTTTAGCACCGATTTCAGAATTACCTGCCGAAATAGTAGCTACCTGAGAAATCTCTTCTGAGGTCTTGATTGGCTTAGCTAATTTTTTAATTTCAGAAACTACTTTTTCAACTGCAGTAATAATTTCGGTTTGCATACTCATAGGATCAACTCCAGCAGCTACTGCTTTCATACCTTCTGAGATCATGGCTGATGCTAATAAAGTAGCAGTTGTAGTTCCATCTCCAGAGACATCATTAGTTTTGGAAGCAGCTTCTTTAATCATTTGAGCACCCATATTTTCAAATTGATCTTTGAGTTCGATTTCTTTGGCAACAGATACTCCATCATGTAAAACTGCTGGAGCGCCCCACTTTTTTTCTATAGCAACGTTGCGACCCTTGGGCCCCAAAGTAGTAGTTACAGCATCTGCCATAGCAGTAATGCCTTTTGCTAGTTTAGTCCTAGCATCTGATCCATATAAAATTTGTTTTGCAGCCATATATATTTATTAAAAATTATAAGTTAAATTATATTTATATTATAATTTTTAATAAGTTAAAAACTATTTAACAAGTGCGAGTACATCTTCAAATTTAACAAATACCATTTCTTTATCAGTAATAGAAAGTTTTACTTCATCGCCTCCCCATTTTTTATAAATCACCGTATCTCCAACTTTGGCGGGTGCTTTTCTTTTGTCGGTATCAGCTCCTACTGCCACAACTTTTCCTTGTTGGGATTTTTCGTCGTGACTATCGGGTAAATAAATTCCAGAAGCAGTTTTTTTGGTAGCTTCCAAAGGTTCTAGTAATATATATCCTTGTGTAGGTTGCAATTTTGGGGTAGCCATATGCAAGCCTCCTTTCTGAAATTAATAAATTAAATTACAAAATTCTGTTTAACAGAATTATCACTCTAATACTACGACTGCTATTTTACAAACTCTACAATCGATGTCAAGAGTTATTTGTTGCTCTTGCTTAATACTTGCTATTTTTAATAAT
>CAYXFC010000173.1:0-2447 GCA_964464155.1 uncultured Pseudomonadales bacterium | reverse complement strand
ATCTTTAATCAAATTAATAAAATCATAAGTCATGCTTCTTAGCTGTTTCCAGTGAGCCATGATTTCGTTGTTAAGATTGGTATTCATATATGTATAATTTTAAAATAAATAATGTTGGATATAATTATAAACTATTCATATCTCAATGCCTCTATCGGTTGCATTTGCGAGGCCTTGCGGGCAGGATACCAACCAAAAATAATTCCAATCCCGGCTGACACAATAGTAGCTAACAAAATTGAACTAGGAGAGACATAAAAAGCAGAGCTGGCGACTTTAGATATAATATAAGAAGCAATCACCCCCACTATAATTCCTACAATCCCCCCGATGAAAGTCAGCATAATTGATTCGATTAAAAATTGGGTAATAATAGTTTTTTTCTTAGCTCCCAAAGCTTTACGCAAACCAATCTCACGCGTTCTTTCCGTAACTGTTACCAACATAATGTTCATAATCCCGATACCGCCAACAAGTAAAGAAATGGCTGCAATTCCAGAAAGTAGAGTAGTAAATGTCCCTGCAGTTGAGGTGGCTGTAGCTAAAATATCTTGTTGGGACATAATAGAAAAATCAGCAGCCGTGGGATCACTTAATTTATGTCTGGTTAATAATAAATAACCAACTTCATTTTGAGCATCAGTCATTAAATCAGCGCTCTTTGCTTCCAAAGCGATTGAGCTTAAGTATTTTGAACCAAAAAGTTGCTTTTGAGCTACCGTTAATGGCACATAAATAATATCATCTTGATTCATAAAACCAGTTCCTCCTTTGGATACAGTCACTCCGATAACAGTTAAAGATTTACCGCTAATTCTGATTGTTTGACCAATTGGATCTGCCCCTTCTCCAAAAAGATCGGTAACTACTTGAGAGCCAATAACGGCTACTTTAGAATTACCTTGGACTTGGGCATCTGTAATAAAGCTACCCGTAGCCATATTAATGTTATGAACTAAGGCATAATTAGCAGTTACTCCAATAATCTGGGTATTGGTATTAGCATTTTTAGTAGTGACTTGAGATCTACCTTGATATTCTGGAGAAACTAATTTTACGGTTGTAACTTGAGTTGAATCAGCAATGGCTTCAGCATCTTCTAGAGTTAAAGTGGTACCTCCACCCATTGCACCCCTAACTCCACCCTGAGAAGTTCCGCCAGGGCGGATAGTTAAAAGATTAGAACCCAAAGATTCTATTTGCGATTCTATCGCTTGTTGAGTAGATTGTCCCAAGGACACCAAAGCAATCACACTGCCGATACCAATCACAATCCCCAAAATAGCTAATCCTGTACGCATCTTGTTGACAGTCAAAGTAAAAAGTCCTTCAGTAATTTGTTCTAGTATGTCCATAAATATAAAATTTATTTATTTTCCCCATCTTTAACAATTTTGCCATCTCGCACATAAATTATTCTTTGAGCATGTTGAGCAATATCTGGTTCATGTGTGATCATGACAATAGTGTGGCCTTGTCTGTGAAGTTTGTGAAAAATATCCATTACTTCTTCAGCTTGAGCGCTAGCAATATTTCCAGTTGGTTCGTCAGCTAATAAAATAGCTGGATCGTTTACCAACGCTCTAGCAATAGCTACCCGTTGTTGTTGTCCTCCAGATATTTGATTTGAGGCATGATAAAGTCTGTCACCCAAACCTACCATTTCTAAATATTTAGTGGCTCTTTTAATTCTTTCTTCTTTAGGAATATCAGCATATGCCATGGGTAACATCACGTTTTTTAAAGTTGAAGTTCTGGGTAATAAATTAAATGCTTGAAAAATAAAACCGATTTTACGGTTCCGAATATCAGATAATTCATCGTCGGTTAATTTTTCAACATTTTCTCCATCCAGCAAATAACTGCCAGTAGTAGGTAAATCTAAAGCTCCTAAAATGTGCATCAGAGTTGATTTACCTGATCCAGATGGCCCCATAATAGCTACAAATTCTCCTTTATTAATATCAAATGAAACGTTATCTAGGGCCTTTGTTTCTACAATTGTCGTTTTATATATTTTAGTCAAATTTTTAACTTGAATTATTTTATTCATAGTAATTTTTTACAATTTTCTCATAACTATGTTGTGCTTACTAGCGTCCAGGTCCGCCCCCAAATTGCATACTACTACCACCAAAAACTGAAGTGGTGGTTTGACTCTTGGTAGTACTGGTCCCTGCACTTGTATTGGAAACACCGGTAACTATAGTATCTCCGTCGTTAAGTCCGGAACTAATTGCGGTTTGGGAATCGTTGCTGCCAGCTACAGTTACTGTGACAGAGGTTGGCTGATTATCTTTGAGAACACGTACATTGGTTGTACCATTTGCCGTTTGTACCGCGGTACTTGGTACCAAAACAACATTATCAATCGTGTCCACGATAATAGTTGCTTCTACTGCCATATTAGGGTAAATATTTTCAACAGTTTTGTCCAAAATAATTGT
>CAYXFC010000172.1:0-2452 GCA_964464155.1 uncultured Pseudomonadales bacterium | reverse complement strand
CATTATTATATCTTATAATATATTTATATCTAGTTTGATTTTAACAAATAACAAGAAAGCTGCTCACGCAGCCTTCTTAAAAAGTAGGTTCTAATTTAAAATATATTTTTTAGACATCCAAACCAGCTTGAGCACACATTTCATCTTGTTTGGGATCCATCGATCCTCCAACTCCAATACCACCAATTACTTTGTTATCAGATTTTACTGGTAACCCTCCCGCAATTGGAGTAAATATACCATTCATCATGGTATTTATTCCAAAATAAGGGTTACCCTCCTTGGCATATTCTGCCAAACCACTGGTAGCAACTCCCAAATGGGCAGAGGTAAAGGCTTTGCTTTGAGCAAATTGAGGGGAAACTAATAAAGCTCCATCCATTTTGGAAAGAGCCACTAAGGTACCATGTTCATCAACTACCGCAGTTGTAATGGCAATCCCTAATTCTTTGGCTTTAGTCTCACTGGCTTCAATCATTTTTTGGGCACGATTTAAGGTCATCATATTTCTCCTTTATCAATTTGATTACTAATCCTTATGCTATAGGGTAAATATTATTTTTGCAAGTCCATCAAAAAACCCCTGTGTTGCAGGGGTTTTTATAAGGCTTATTTGCATCAACTTATTCCTCTTCCTTCATTGATTCCCAATTAGCCTCCAATTCTTGCTCTACTTTTTCCCATTCACCTTTTTCCTCCCGAATAGCTTTGAAAACCAGACGAAAATCAATGAGGATGGTTTTATCAGTAACAATCATTTTTTGTGACATATTTTCTCCTTTATTTGACAAGCTCGATAAACTTTTTAGACCGAGCTTGTCATCCTGAGCGTTTCTGATTTGATAGCTTGTCTCGAGCTTGTCGAGAGATGACAAATCAGAAAGCCGAAGGATCTGTTCTACTTATATCCTACTGGTTTAGCTGATAGTACCACACCTAAACTAATACGATGATTTTCTTTGTCCAAAGATTCTATATAAACATCAACGTTATCACCAACCTTAATATCCATATCTGATGGGAATTTGGAAACATGAATTAAACCTTCAATTCCTTTCTCGATTTCAACAAAGGCTCCAAATGCAGCCAGTCTAGTCACTTTACCTTTAACTTTGGCATCTACAGGGAATCGAGAAGCTATTTCATCCCATGGATCTGATGATAAACGTTTGATGGATAAATTCAACTTGCCGCTGTTGCGATCTACTTCAATAACTTGAACTGTTACCATATCGCCCACTTTGTAAATCTTAGCCACATCATTTACTTTTTCCCAGGATAGTTCAGAGATATGTACTAATCCGTCTAAGAAAGCTCCAATTTCTTGATCATCTTCTAGGAAAACTCGTACAAATATACCAAATGCCATTACTCCTGATACTTGACCTTTATATTTGTTGCCGATTTTGACAGTCGTAAGCATATCCTGTTGATGAGAAATTATTTCTGATTCAGAAACAGCTTTTTCAGAGAAAATAAGACGATTTTTCTCTCTGTCTACCTCAATTACTTTAACTGGAAACACTTTGTTATAAAGTTGATCCAGTTTGCCCATCCATTGGCGACCAAATTGAGACACGGGAATAAACCCACGTACATTCATCAGTCTAGCAATCATACCGCCTCTGTTAATATCAAGACCTCTTACTTCAACTGTCTCACTAGTATCCAAATATTTTTGAAAAAGCGACCATTTCCAGTCATTGGCAGCACGTGATAAAGAAATTAATATTTGGCCTTTTTCATTTTCTGGGGAAACCACAGTTGCTTTAACTATATCTCCAACATTTAAGAAACGAATATAATCTTCAACAAATTCCATTTCTTTTTCCAATAGAATACCTTCAGTTTTAGCACCAATATCAAAAAATAAAGTTTTTTTATTTTTATCAGTGATAGCGGCTTTGACCTCTTGACCTTTTTTAAGACCTTGCAATTGATATCCAGTTAAAGAAAATAATTCATCCATTGACTTAGGTATGATAGTTAATTTCTTAATTTCGGTATTATCAGCCTTTTGTTGTAAGGTCTCTTTAATAACTTGTAAGGCTAAACTCTCATCAAGATTATTCTCGGTAGGGGGGATATTTTTCTTTTCCGTTTTAGCTATAGTAGTGGGTTCTTTTTTTACTTTAACTTTAGTTTCTTTTTCAGTAGTCTTAACTTTTGCAACTTCAGTTTTATTGACAATTTTAGCAACTTTAGTCTTAACTTTTGCAACTTCCTCCTTTTTTTTAGTAGTTTTTTTGGCAGTTGCTTCTGCTTTAGTTTTTTTTGTTGCTGGCATATATAAAATCCACCTTTCTATTTAAGATTGTGTGTAAGTACTTGTAAATAATTAAGTTCTTACAAAAACGATATTATAGCAAATAAAACTATAAAAGATAACCTAAAAAGGTTTTACCCAAGTTCTAATTTGAAGTGCACCACTAGTTAGCGTATGATTCGGTGC
>CAYXFC010000171.1:0-2463 GCA_964464155.1 uncultured Pseudomonadales bacterium | reverse complement strand
ATGTTTTGATTTGGCTAGAAAGTTGATGACTTCCAAAGAACCCATTCCTGATTATTCAACTCACGATAATGCTTTACTAGAATCAGCTCTAGGAACTCCTAGGCAGTCATATTGTTCTCAACTACTTTATCCCACTCTTATAAAGCAAGCTACAATTCTTTTTTACTCAATAATTAAAAATCACCCCTTTAGAAATGGAAACAAACGTATAGCTGTTATGGCTCTTCTAACATTCTTAGCTCTAAATCAAAAATGGTTCAATATGACTCCTATACTACTGTATGATTTAGCATGCTTTGTTTCGAGTTCTCTTCCAATTAAGAGAGATATTATTTTAGAAGAAACAGAAGATGTTATTGAAAAATACCTAACTGATTTCCCTAAATCGGGCTAATCATATTAAATCGAACTTGTGTGTGTAAACTTATACGTTGTAATGTTCAGGATATCCCCGTGGAAGCTCACCATTAGACAATCTTTGTAAATCAGCTTCAGACCATTGAATTCCGCTTTTAGGAGGTTCCTTTTTCATATTTAGATCAATTAACTTAGCTGCCTGAGAAATCGGCAGCTTTGGAAATTCTTCAATTGTTGTACCAGTAGGGGCTTGGGCAGCATCAATGGATACGTCAAACTGACGTATTTTAGTTCTAATAGCATCTCTTGGATGAGCGACGCAAAATAGTACTTCTCTTAGACTCATATATTTATTTATCTTATAAATTGGTATTTTAGCACATTTTCAATTTTTCCAAATCACCTCCGCTTAAAACTTCCAGATTCTGAGTGATTTTTTTCTTATCCCAATCCCACCATTTCAATTGCAACAACAAGGCAACAATTCTTTCATCAAAGCGCATGCGGATAATTTTGGCTGGATTACCGCCTACAATTGCATAAGCAGGAACATCTTTGGTTACCACTGATTTAGCAGCAATGATAGCTCCATCACCCACTTTAACTCCAGGCATAAATAACGCATCATAACCAATCCAAACATCATTGCCGATAACTGTATCACCTTTATTAGTTAACTCATTCATCTTTGGCATAACTTTTTCCCAACCATTACCAAAAATACTAAATGGATAAGTACTAAATCCGGACACTTTGTGGTTAGCCCCATTCATAATAAATCTTGCTCCTGTTGCTATAGCGCAAAATTTGCCGATAATTAATTTGTCTCCATAAAAAGGGTAATGATATAACACGTTTTTCTCAAAGTTTTCTGCACCCTCTGGATCATCATAGTAAGTATAATCGCCTATGATGATATGCGGATTTTTAATAATGTTTTTGAGATAACATACCCGTTTTTGGCCAAGCATGGGGTAGGGGTTGGATGGATCTGGGCCTAAATTTTGACTATTCATCTTTTTGAGATAAATATGATAAATCCTGTAAATATCCAATTAATCCTACTAATTTATCATCAGTAAATTTACCTCGTAGGTTTTTTAGTTCTCTTTCCAAAATATTTTTCAGAAAATCTTTATTTTGTTCGGACGTTCCATTTTTACTTTCCAGATCAATTATACATAACTGCAAACCCTTTATCATATTGGCAAAATCTTCACGAATTAAGTTATCTCTATTTGTTTTATTTTTTATTCTTCGATCAAAATCATCAAGTTTTTGCTGATAATCATCTCTCAAAGCCAACAAGTAGTTAATTACTATTTCATCTGTTATTTGTTTATCTGCTAAATAATTAAACCAATCCATAAAATAAATTAATTTGTTTACTATGGTCTTTCGATAACTAGATCAGTAATAGCAAGATACGGATCTGCTTTGATTAGATTAACAATCTGCTGGGCAATATCCTTGGGATTCATATAACTACTGATATCTTTCCCTGGAATAACTTTCCAAAAATTCTTTGATTGCATTCCCCCTGGATAAACGCCAGTCACTTTGATCCCGTGATTATTAGCCTCTAATCGCAAACTATCATTAAAACCCTTTAGTCCCCATTTACTGGCACAATACATAACTTCCATTTCTCTGGCTTTTAAACTTGAAGTAGAACCTACATTAATAATATATCCAGATTTATGAGGTAACATACGCTTATAAACTTCTTGAGCAATATAAATATTACCTTTAAGGTTTACTCCCAATACATCCATTATTTCTTCTCTGGTAGTTGTCTCAAAAGTTTTTACCAGTCCACGACCGGCACAGTTGACTAAAAAATCTATTTGTTTTGTTTTCTTATCAATTATGGAAAAAGCACGATCAATATCGTCCAAATCTCTAATATTACACTTAATTTTTGTTACTTGAAAAGGGAGTTTAGTTTGTAAAATATTTCTAGCAAGAGCAAAAACTTAGTTAATTCATAGCCTAAACCACTTGATGCTCCAGTTATAACGGCAGTTTGGGTTGAAAGTTTCATATTTGTGTGGAGCGGGTAAGGGGAGTCGAACCCCTCTCATCAGCTTGGAAAGCTGAGGTAAT
>CAYXFC010000170.1:0-2475 GCA_964464155.1 uncultured Pseudomonadales bacterium | reverse complement strand
TTATCGCGGACCAATGCATTGCAATATATTTCCATCTAGATCATAAAAGCTGATAACCATTTATCAAAAGTGGGCGCCTTAAAAGGCTCAGCTAGTATTTTTACTTTATGTTTAAGCAAATGCTGATATGTTTCATCAATTGAATCAACGTCGATATTAAGCATAATCCTATGAGGGTCTTTGTTTTTACCTTTAACTTGTGAGTGTTTACCAATCCAAAGCCATGGATTACCACCTGGAAGAGTAAATTCAATTCCAGTATCATCTGGATGTTCAACACGCCAAGTGATTTCGAAATTAAAAACCTTTTGATACCAGTCAGCCAATTTTTGATAATTTTGGGACCAGATTAAAACACAAGAAATTTTGGAAAAATGCATATCAAACCTCCTTTAGTTTAGTTTCTAATTGTTCGTTACTGGGTTCAATTAAAATTGTTTGATTCGGGAAAATAATAGTGGGGACACTACGAAGTCCATTGTTTATTCTCTCAACTTCCAAAGCTGATTTTTGATCTAAAGAAATACCGATATATTGATATATTATTTTATGTTTATCCAAAACGTTTTTAGCTCTTATACAATCACCACACCATGGACTACCATAAAAAATTATCTTTTTTGCCATAATCCCATTTTAACTTTTTTTGGACAATTGTGGAGTTCAGTTTAACAAAATATTGTTATTTAAGCCAGACCGTTATAAATATTATGGAAGTATCAATTCTGCCATTATGAAAAAAATATAAATTGATAGTAAGACAATGCCTTCTCTGCGGGAAATATCTTTTTTAGTTCTGGAAAATAAAAAGAATACAGTTAAACCCCCAACCATAAATAAAAAGGTGATAAAAAAATTGTGCACGTAAAAAGCCTTACCTTTGTTTAATAAAGTAAAAATACCAAATAATAAGGTGTTAGCAGCTGCAGATCCCATGTAATCTCCGAAGGCAATATCTTTTTTACCCTTTAAGATTGAACGCATAGCAATAGAAAGCTCGGGTAAATTGGTGCCTATAGATAATGCAATCAGACTGACATAAAAGGGCGCGATTTTAAATAAATTAGCAAAATAAAATGTTTCATCTAAAATTAGACGACTAGCTATAGTAACTAATATTACTCCGAAGATAATTTTAAGAATAATAAATCCTGATTTACGACTACGGGCAGTTTTGTTTTTGATTAAGGTAGTAAATAAATTACCTTTCTTTTGTAAGATTATAAAAAGCATCACATACATTACGATTAAAACGACTCCTTCTGGGTTGGAGATTTTATTATCCAAAGCTAATAAAGCTGGAGCTAAAATAGTCCCAAGAGTAACAATCATTTTTAAGTTACTCAAATCGTGATTAATTCTAATCCCATTACCGATAATGGCCAAAAGAGGAATCACTAACAAAAACAAAACAATTGCACCGCCAAGTAAATTTCCCACAAATATCTCTGGTTTTCCCTCAACAACCGAAGTTAATCCTACTGCAAATTCGGGGATAGAAGTTAACAAACCTAAAATAAAAAATGAGATAGTAAATGGGGATAGTCTCAATCTTTTGGTAAAGTGATCGATAGAATTAACAATCACTCCCGAACCAAACCATAGCAGGATAAAAGCAAAAACATAGAGGGCAAGCTCAATTAACATATTTACGGTAATTATGACAGAAATTTGTGCCATTGTCAGGTATTTATATTGTAATTATAGGATAGATTGATATAATACGCTGTCCTCAGTTAGTGATTTAATATTGTTTGTTCTTTGACATCATTTTCAATATTGCAGAGAACGCCTGATAAACTTATAAAATACTTGTGAGTTTATTAGGCGTTCTCTCTTCACCTCTTGCCTAGCCAGCAAGCAAGTTCGCGGTGCGCGAACTGATGTGGGTGAAGGTTTTCTCTCTCAAGGAGGCTGTCATGGCGAAAGGAAAGAAGTCGGTTCCGGTAGTAAACTCGCAACAGCAGCGTCAACAACAACAAACCCCCGCAAAGGCACAGCGTATATCAGTAAGCTGTTCCGATTTGGACGTTTTCGAATCCGGTTCAGACAGAAACAGACTGTGCCGAATAGATGTCAGAGATGCAAACGTCGAAGAAGTTGCGAAGACATAGTGCAATAAACTCATCGGAGAAGACAATGAAAAATATTGCCAAAGCTGTGCAGTATATCTGTGAGCACTATCAGTCGCTAGTGAAGTCTCAGCGAGGGGGTCCGAAGGCAAAGACGCCGGCGCCATGTCTATCATGTCCAGACAAGAGGTGCATCAAATATAAATGACACATTGCCTACCGGAGGCTAGTAGTTGGTAGGCCGACAAACACCAGGAGGATGCCTCCGCACTCCTGGTCAGAGAAAATAGTGACAAAAAAAATGCAGCCGCCGCTGCAATCGAGATTTGATGCTGGTTAAGCAAAAACTTGCTGCTTAACTTAGCCGCTTTTCTCAATCTCTTGAAACCTGTTGGTTTTGGAA
>CAYXFC010000169.1:0-2500 GCA_964464155.1 uncultured Pseudomonadales bacterium | reverse complement strand
CTTGATTAATTTTTCTATTTTGATATAATGCACTGCTATTTAGCTCATTGAAAAAGGATGTGAAAAAAGTGAATAAAAAAAGTCTAGAGATAAGAACTGCAACGATGCAAGATTTAGATGATATTTTAAAAGTAGAAGCTTTAGCCTGGCCAGAGGGGCTTAGAGCTACCAAAGAGATGTTTGTTTCTAGGATTAGAGTATTTCCAGAGGGTCAATTTGTATGTTTAGTCAATGGTGATATGGAAGGAATATGTTGTACCCAAAGGATGGATTATGATTTTTCAAAACCTCTTTCTTCTTGGATCGGGGTCACGGATTGTGGTTTTATAAAAGGTACTCATGATCTCAATGGAGAATATCTTTATGGAGTGAATTTATCTGTTGTCAGTAATATGGCTATGTTCAAAGTAGCCGATAAGCTTCTTGATGCATGTGAAGAATATATAGTTAAGAATAATCTACGCGGAGGCATTTTAGGAGCGAGGATACCTAGATATCATAAACATGTTGAAGAATTCCCAAACCCTTGGGACTATGTGAATAAAAAAATAGGATCCAGGTATAGAGATCCTGAGATTCAATTCTACTCTAGGCATAAGTTAAATCCATTATGTATCTTACCTAGCTACTTTCACGATCCAGACTCTTTGCATAATGGCGTTCTCCTACTTTTCAAAAATTCAGAAAGAGGTGACTAAAATGTCTAAATTACCATTCTCTTCCGTCCGACAAGTATATTATAAGAATAAAGGAATGGTTACAAAGTGGATACTTTTGATTCCAGGAAAGGGTTGTGTTTGGGCGAAACAGACAGGCGGTTGTTCCTTCTGTGGCTTTAAAGATGCTACAGATAGATATGCTGATCTTTACAAGTTACCATTAATTGCAATAAAGCTTATTTTTGCTGTTATATATAGATTATCTAAGATAACACTGGGGACTAAGGATCCTATTAATCTAGTGATTTTTAATGGTGGTAGTTTTTTGGTAGATAGTGAAATACCAATTTCTCTCCAGAATTTTATACTTAGAATAGTGGCTAAGGATTCACAGGTAGTTGAATTAACTATCGAATCAAGGCCAGAGTTTATTACTGAGGAAAGGATAAAACAAGTCAAAAATATTCTCGGTAATAAAAAACTCACTGTAAACATTGGCTTGGAATGTTATTCTGATAAGATAAGAACTAGCATCATCAGAAAAGGTTTTACAAGAAAAACGTTTGAAAAAGCCATAAATATTCTAAAAGATAATGGCTGTGGCTTTGTCTCGTATGTTTTTTTAAAACCATTAGGACTTTCCGAAAAGCAAGCAATGGAAGAGGCGGTAAGAACGATTATATATTCTTTTTCTTTGGGTGCAGATTCTGTTGAATTAGAGCCAGCTATGATTATGCAAGGTACAGAAATGCATAAAGAATATCTTAGGAGAAGATACGAATTACCAAAACTTTGGAGCATAATTTCTGTTTTAGAGAAGACTTTTTCTTTCGGCAATGTATTTATTGCTTCCTTAGAGGATGATCCTCCACCTATAGCTATACCAAATAATTGTCCATTATGTTCTGACCGTTCATATTTTGCCCTGCATGATTTTAATAAGACACAAGACTTAGCTACATTGCTAAGCATAAATTGCGGTTGCAAAATTAGATGGAAAGATATGATAAAAACCAAGAAGAAGAAAAGTAAAACAATACAACAAAAGATTATTCTATAAGACCTTAGAGACCTAAGGTCTTTTTTTAATATTTTATTTTTGTTATGATAAATATCGAAATAAACTATCGATAAATGAATATGAGCCTTACATTTACTTTCGTTTTATTAGCGTTGTATCTTATCTTAGGACTTTTTGTTTTATTCAGAAATCCTAGATCAAAAACTAATATATACTTTTTTCTTTTTGTTACTGCGCTTATTGTTTGGATTTTATCTAATTTCTATGAAAATGAAGTACCTGATGTTAATATCGCGACAAATCTTTTAAAGATTGATTTCATTACAGCTGCATTTATGGCATATTTCTTTTTGCTCTTTTGCCGCAATTTTCCATCTTCAAGGCAAGGTAATATTGATTCACTGTACCTATTTTTACCAGCATTTTTCTTTGCGATAGCCTCAATTTATAATCTTGTAATATCTAATATGTACCTTGATATAAACGGTATACATTTTAGTTCTAATATTCTGTACTTACCCTATACAATTTATTTTATAGTTTACATGATGGCCGGAGCTCTTGATCTAATAATAAAATATAAAAAAACTAAAAGTTATATTAAAATTCATATATTTTATGTTTTGATAGGTTTTATTTTATCTACCTCTATAG
This sequence comes from uncultured Pseudomonadales bacterium, assembly GCA_964464155.1. Classification (GTDB taxonomy): domain Bacteria; phylum Patescibacteriota; class Microgenomatia; order UBA1400; family UBA1449; genus CAYLQQ01. The sequence goes on along the minus strand of CAYXFC010000169.1, from coordinate 166 downwards.
GGGTCATTACTAATCTGATTTTACCTCGCATATACGATGTATCTATTGAAATCGGAAGAATAGGAATCTATGGTTTATTGTTTTTTATTCTTTTTACGTCTTACGCCATAATTAAGCATCATCTAATGGATATAAGATTTATTGTTGTTAAGAGTATTACTTATTT
>CAYXFC010000168.1:0-2509 GCA_964464155.1 uncultured Pseudomonadales bacterium | reverse complement strand
CCTCAATCGGAATATTTTATCATTCAAAATATTCACACTCGGTTTACACTAAAAAATAATACTAATGATTTTCAAGTTTTAGTTGATAACGGCCAGGTTCAAATCATTGGTAAAGATATTGACCAAAAAGTTGACACTGGCAGACAAATTACTATTGATGGACAAAATAATGTTAAAGAGTCGATTTATTTGGGCTGGAAAATTTATGCTATTATCGCTGGAGTTATTGTTTTAATCTCAAGCGTTTTACTTTTTGTATATCGTGAAACTAAAGTAGGTAAAAAAATAATTGTGATTTTAAAAATTATTGGCAAAGTTATTTTGAAATATGGCAAGATTTTAATCCTGTTACTTTGGAAATACTTGTTAAAAGCTCTCGTTTTAATTTATCAAAGTGCCAAAATTGTGCTGCCAAAAATATATAAAATTATTAAAAAATTAATTTTAAAATTAGGAAAAAAGAAAAAATGAAAAAAAAGATATTCGCTGCTTTTTCATGGGATCCCTTAGTAAAGAATTTATATGAAAAAGTATTAGACAAATATAAAAGCAAATGGGATATACAATACGGTAGTAAAAAAATTTGTATTGATAACGAAAAAACAGAGATTGAAGAGTTCGTTAATAGAAATAAAACTTTGTTTAATATATTTGCTGATGGAATTAAGGAGTGTGATATTTTCATTGCTGATATAACTGACTTAAATGCAAATGTATTAATTGAATTAGGTGTTGCAATTAGAGAAAATAAAAACACAGTAATTTTAACAAGAAATGAATTAAATACACTGCCTTTTGACATAAAACATCGACATATTTATCAATATAAAAACGAAGAGGACTTAATAGATATAATCAAGAAAAATTTAGACATATTCCTGAAGATTAAGAGTCAAACATTCGATAAACCTATAAATGGAATGATTTATAAAGAAAAAGGTGGAGAAATATCATCTTCTGGTTGGGGAATTAATCCAATTAAATTCAACAGACCATTAAAAAACGTAAAAATTAAAATAGATTTTCTGATAGAAGAAACGACAAATCATTGGTTTGGTATAATTTTAAGATGTAAGAGCCATCCTCATCGTTCTTCAATTCTAATAAATTCCCGTCATAATGGTAATACTGATGTCACCTTATATCCTGGAGAGGGAGTTGTTAAAAGAGAAGAATCTTTTTTTGAGCAACATGACGGAAATAGCTTTAGAAAATTACAAATTAAACTAGATGAAACTCAATTAACTATAACTAATCTGGAAACGAATAGAAATATCAGATTAACTAATATTGAAAATCAAGATTTTGGACAGATTTATATTGCAGTATATTCTGCCAAAGCTAAATACAAAAACTTACAACTAATAAACCTGGACACAATAAATCCAAAATAATTTGCTATGAAAAAGACCTTGTTTTTAATTGCTATCACTTTACTTTCTGCTTGTACTATTCCGCCTAATCAAGTTGATTCTTCTAAATCAACGAAAACTACCCAGCCTACAGCTAGTGCTGTTTTAGCAACTGCCTCACCTCAGGCTACCGAAATTAGCCAAGTTAAATTTGATCTAACCCAAGATGTATGTACTCAAATTACTGCAGAATTTGTAGAACAGACAACTGGCATCACAATTAAAAGCACCAAAGTTTTAAGCGACAATTTTATCAACACTTGTGATTACTACTTAACTGAAGAAGCTAATTCGCCTTATATTGCCATTATCGTCAACAAAAATATGCAATTTGAAAAACATAAACAAATCGATGCCAAAAATAAGATGGAAGTCCAGACCGATCCTGATATTAGTGGTAATCACTATGTAGCCTGGAAAGACAATCACACCCGCATTGTGCATATCAATTTATATCTGGATGAAAATAATTTCTTAAGAATTGATAAAAACGTAGAAAGAGCTATTGATAATGAGGGAATGTTAAAATTAGCTAGTGCTATATCTAAAAAATTATAAATTTAGTATAGGAAATAGATTCCGGATAAGACAAAATTCTTTCCTGGAATTACAATTAATTATGGATCCAGCAAAAGCAGTCGTCTTTGGTCCAATTATTATTTTCTTTGTAATATTTGGACTTATTATAGTTGGCTTTTTAGGGTTGGTCGCCAAACTACTTATCAAAGCTAAAAACAGCAGCTGGGAAGGTGAGGTTATCGAGAAAAAACACAAAGTTATTGATGATTTTGATGAGGGAAAGCAGGATAAATATATTATCGTTTTTCAAACCACAGAAGGTAAAAAACTAAATGTCGAAGCTAATCAATCTGTGTGGGAAGATTACAAAGTTGGTGATAAAGCGGTTAAAAAAACCGGCACCCTCTGGCCGGAGAAAGTTTAGGGTCCAGTTGCAATATTAGCTATTTTCCACATATTTTGATTGTCTTTTTCTAAACTTACCCAGCGGATATTGGGATTATCTTCCCAACCGTAATAGGGAATTGGAGCACTGGAATCATTGGTAACATAAGCTTCCAGAGTAGCTTTATAAACTT
>CAYXFC010000167.1:0-2533 GCA_964464155.1 uncultured Pseudomonadales bacterium | reverse complement strand
CAAAGATATAAACAAAGCTTATTCCTAATTTTTATTATATTATAAAAATAAACACTTCTTTAATAATTTTCCGATTATGAAATCATTTTGATATACTCATATTATGGCAATTAATGTAAAATGGCACTTAGAAAACAAAAGGCCTAAAAATCCAACTTTAGATCAGAGAATCAAATGGCATTTGGCTCACAGTAATAATTGTAATTGCCGTCCTTTGGGTGGAAAGATTTTAGAAGAAATTAAAAAAAGAGGCTTATTAAAAAAATGAAAAAGATTTTGTATTGGCTGCCTCGTATCTTGGCAATTTTATATACCTTGTTTATTAGTACGTTTGCTCTAGATGTGTTTGAGGAATCTCAGTGGTTTTTAGCTTTAGTTATACATTTAATTCCCAGCTATATTTTAATTATCATAACTACAATTGCCTGGAGACACGAGCAGTTTGGTGGGGCATTATTTATAATTTTGGGTATTTTTCTGCTAGTTTACTTACACTTCGAATCATTAGTTATATCTATCCCAATTATGATCATTGGCTTGTTTTTTATAGTTAAAAATTATTTGCTAAAGATTTGCAGAAGTTAATATTAGTCAAATATAAATGATCACGATTTTTTAATCTAGATATATTGCAACAATATTCCCACAATACCCAGTGTGGTTCCAATAATCTTTTTCTTTATATTAGTATGTTCTTTTAAGATTGCTATTCCTAGTAATATTGGGATTATAAAGGCAATACAATCATAAACTGGTATAGTTTGTGAAACATCTGTATTTTTTAATACAAATAAAATCATGACAAAACCAGCTGAATTTAATAAAGCAGACAACATGATCCATGTAAAATGTGTCTGGATTAACTGGGTTATTTCTGAGATAAAACCTTTTCGGGGAGCGAAAACTAACCCAACAAGAAAACAGTTTAAGCTAGCATAAACAAAAGGAGATATACTTTTTAGAATAATTTTGTCTAAAATAGTAGCACCTACTCCAAGTATAGTTGATAATAAAGCCCAAAAAATGCCTTCGCTAATAATTATTTTTTTCTGTTCTATTACTACAACAAATCCTGCCAATAATATCAAACCAGATCCTATCAGAGAGAAAAGAGTATATTTCTCTTTCAAGAAAATAATCCCAATTAAGACAATTAGAATAATACTTGTTTTTTGAATAATACTGACAGTAGAAATATCAGCTTTTTTATACGCCATGATTGCAAGCATAAAACTGAATGCAAACAAACATGCAGAAACTAAAATTAATAACCAAATATTATATGATTTAGGAAGTTCGGAGTTGATAAATAAAAATGGCAAAGTAAAAATTGCTGCTAACCACATCAGAGCGGTTGTAAGAGTTATTGGACTATGTTTGGATTTGGAAATATATTTGTTGATTACTTGTGAAAACCCAACTAATAAACCCGCTAGAGAAAGCCAAATTACTTGATGCATAATATTATGACTTATAAAATATTTCACTTAATTACGCATCTAATTATATAGGAATAAACAAAATATTTTCTATTTATATAACAGTTTGAGTATTAATCAAAAAACATTACTTACAATATTTACCTTGGTAGTATGGAAACAATTATTAACTTAAATCAGAAATAAATATTTCAACTAGACCAACGGTACTCTATCAGAAACATCCTGTTGATTTGGGAAATCTTTATCTAATCTTACTGTGTCTGAATCACTTAAGTTCCAGCCAATAGCTCCAAGATTTTCTTCCAAGTGTTGCTGATTTTCCATTTTTGATAAAGTCACTACATTTTTCTGAGAAGTTAACCAGTTAATAGCGATTTGAGCTGGTGTTTTTTGATATTTTCGGCACATTTCATTAACTATTTCAGTTTCTTTTTCAAGCAAAACACCCTTTTGTAGTGGTCTCCATGCAGTTAATATCACATCGTTTTGTTGACAATATTCAAGCAATCCTGTTCTTTCAGGTTCCCGATATATAAGATTATAGTGGACTTGATTGGTAACAATTGGATATTTGCTTAACTCTTGGGCTTGTTTTAATCTAGGAAGAGCGAAATTACTAACGCCAATATATTTGACTGATCCGTTCGTTACTAACTTATTCATAGCTGAAATGGTATCTTTGAGAGGAATATCTAAGTTAGGGGAATGAATTAGTAATAAATCTACGTATGAAGAATTTAATCTTTGTAAACTGTCTGCAAAGCTTGAGAGAACATCTTTATAAGCGAGATTAGCTTTGTGTAGCTTGGTAACGATAAATAATTTTTCTCTTTCGTAGTTTTTTATTGCTTTGCCCACTAACTCTTCGGCGTGACCTTGGGCATAATTTTGAGCAGTGTCAATATGGGTAATTCCATTATCAATTGCATTTCTAATCGCTTGGATATCTGTCTCATCATCATTTTGGGGATTGCGTACCATGTCACCGCCCATCATCCAAGTACCTAAACCAAATACAGGCATTTCAAAACCATTATGAAGTTTTTTGGTGGGAATAATCATAAATAAATTATAACACTGATAAGTTAAAA
>CAYXFC010000166.1:0-2534 GCA_964464155.1 uncultured Pseudomonadales bacterium | reverse complement strand
AGGTAAATTGCCGGCAATAAATTGACTGATTTTTTGGATAAACAAATCCAAATCATAACGGTCAAACTTAAGCGCATATAAAATGGCAGGAGAACCAAAATCTGCGGTCATTTGACCTTTGAGCAATATCGGATGATGATTCATATCCACCGCAAATAAAGTCCCTTCTTTTATTCTCAAAGTTCCGTATGGATCTTGCATGTCAAAATTTAAATCAGTATTCGCCATATAAATTTTCCATGGCGATAATTGGTAATAATTCGTTTGTCCTAAACCAAACCAAACTCCATTTTCATAATAAGAAATGTTGTTTTCGTATAACTTACCGGATGTAGTTGGTGGGGGAGTTTGGGGATTATAGTCAGTCGAATAACTTCCAACTTGATAATATTTTAAAATTTTACCTTCCTCTGCGGCATAAAATATTCCTTTATCATTAGCGTGTACAAAAATAACATCTTCATTTACTTTTGGCGCAAAAAACGTTTTGTCCAAATTATTATCGGTAAATATTTTAAAAATCCGACCATGAACCTGTTCTTGTTCGGTTGAATAAATTACATATTTTCCTCCAGGAGTAACTGAAATTGACAATGGATCACCTCTGGTAATAGTATCTTTTTCCCAGGCTTTGGTGCCATTGCGGAACAGATAAGCTTTTGATATGGTTGCTATGACAATGCTACTAGCGTCTTGATTACTGTCGATAGCTGTAGCGAAACCATTAAGATTGCCAAGGTTGGCAATAACTGTATTATTTAAAGTTTGCAAACATTGACCACCACCAGTAGCACATCCAGCTATTAGATTATCAGCAGTGGTAAAATGAAGTAGACTAGAATAAGTTTTGGCTTGTGTGCTATTTTCTATCCCCGAAATATCAAATCTAGTGTAAGTGTAAAGTCCTTTATTTAATAATTTATCGGGATAAACATAAAAACCATCAGGAGAGACATCGCACTCATGAGCTCCACCTCCAGATTGAAAATCAGTGGTACCAATTTCGTTTCCTTGATTATTAAATAATTTTAAAACATTTCTAGTATCCCCAGAAATACCAAAAGTACCATTGTGTACAAATAAAGCGGTGGTGTTGCCATCATAAGAAGTATCCAAACAAGATTGTGATTGACCACCAGTAGCAATTGTTCCAGAAACTACCTTAATCTGATTACCAGTTAAAGTATCCAGAAAATATAATTTACCAGTATTTGCTTTATTTTTGACTGTATATAAAATAACCTCTTTGCCATCTTTGGTTGCAGTCATTTTGGCAAAAATTTCTTCGCCCCGATCCATTTGCCACAAAAGTTGGGGCTGGTCAAAAATGGTTAAGCCACCATCAGTTAACCGGCCATTGAGAAGTTCCATCACAAATTCCAGATTTTGCTGGTTGGGTATAGCGTTTACCGTTTGCCCAATAGTTTTGTAACCTGGAGCTGAAATGGTAAAAAAATATTCTCCTGGCTGCATTCCAGGCAAAGGCCCATTGTCTTCAATTGTTTCATTAAAACGCCAATCGGTATTAGTAGCTAAAACTTGAGCTGTGATAGGATTTCCAAAACTATCTTTGATAGCGATAGTAAAATTAACGTCCTGATCTTTGAGGACAAAATCGACTTGATTAAAAGTTAAATTACCTTCATCACAAGGCTTGATACCATCACCCATTTTAAAGTCAATTTCTCTGGTTTCAGCTCTGCTAAATTCCGGATGAGTAACAGTAATGGTTACTTTGCCTAGTTGATTAATGCCTTTGAGAAAATAAGAACCAGTTTTGCTAGTCGTTGTAGTTTGACCAGAGCTGGTAGTAACTGTGGCACCTTCCACACCTTTGCCAAACAAATCTTCTACTCGGCCTCTAACTGATCCAGAATAAAGCGGTAGACTAAATTCATGCGAGTCAACTTTAACATTATTTTTAAAAACTACTAATTCATATCGTTTAGTTTTACCACAATAAGTATCATCTGTTGAAATATTAGGGTTAATAAAAGTATTAAAGTTAAATTTATTTAAACCTTGGACAACTTGAGTGCTTTGCCAAATCGAAGTTTGAGTGGGATTGCTGTTATATTTATCTTCAAAAAATTTAATGGTCGCTTCGCCGTTTTCTTCGCCAGTATTTTTAATATTAAAATCAACCAAAAAGTTATTCAGCGTATTGTTTTCTAGTCTTTGGGTAAAATTGTCAATTTGAAAAGATGGCGGAGTGGGTAAATTATCAATCGTTAAGACAAAAGTATTATTCAGTTCGCTATATTCAGTAATCATTTGGTTGGGATCAACGTTGAAAATGACTTTAGTTAGTTCGCCTTCGGGAGCTGTAAAGGGAATAGTTTTGAGCCAAATTACTGGCACATTATAATCATCCGCGTCCGATTTAAAACCTTGTAAATATTTGGCAAAATTAGATTCTTCAATTAAAAAATCAGTGACATAATCACCGACAGTTTTGGGTGGACCATTGCGGGCCCCAAAATAAATCATTTCCGGAATGGCTTGCGAAAAAAGCTGTCCAACACCGGAAACCA
>CAYXFC010000165.1:0-2543 GCA_964464155.1 uncultured Pseudomonadales bacterium | reverse complement strand
ATGTTTACGATTGGTTTTTGGAGAAACAAATGATCAAAAGATTGTTAAAATTAGTCAGCTATTTTCTTCAGTTTTTTTATTATAAATCAATACGCAAAAGTGATCAGTATTTTCAAGTTATATACAAAGCCACCGATGATTTGGGTGGTATTTATGTTAAGTTAATCCAGTTTTTTAGCCTTAGAACTGAAATTTTTCCAGAAAAACACCGAGCATTGTTTCTTTGTTTTTATGACAATGTAACCCCGCAAAACTTAAATTTAATTGATTATCTTTATGGCGAAATTGGACCGGAGAAATTAAATCAGTTTGAATTTATTAACCCTCTGCCTTTTGCTGCCGGAACTTTTGGCCAAGTTTATAAAGCTAGATTAAAAGATAAAACTGAGGTTATTATCAAAGTTAAGCGTTCCAATCTTGAAAAAAATCTCAAATCCGACATTATTATTATCAAGTTATTTAGTAAAATCTTTAACTTGTTTTACTATCAAAGATTAATTGATGTCGATCAGCTAATCAAAGAATTTTCTGAAATTACCTTAAAAGAGTTGGATTACTTAAATGAGGTAAAAAATGCCCAATATTTTTATCAAGTTTACAAAAATCATGATGTGATATATATTCCTCAGACTTTTGTTAATTTGTCTACCAAAAATATCATAGTTCAAGAATATGTGGGTGGTGTATCGATGATTGATTTGATTCGGATGAAGCTTAAAAATATTGATGTTAATTTGTGGTTAAAGGAAGAGTTGAATACAGATAAGCGTTATGTGATCAAGTATTTGTATTACGATATTTTTTATCAAGGTTTACAATTGGATAATTTCTACGCAGATCTACATCCAGGTAATATCAAAATATTAGCAAATAATCGATATGGGCTGGTTGATTTTGGCATTATTGCTCAAGCTCCTGGCAATAAACGAGCTTTTTATGAGATTATCAAATTATTGTCAGCTGATAGTATAAAAGATGTTGATATCGAATCTCTAAGCAAAGAGTTTATTAAGTTAGGTTCAGGATATTTACATAAATGTTTACAGGTTTATGATGGTTTCTCTGATAAAGATAAAACTATTGGAAATAAAGTTATCAATAAATATCACGACATTGTTGAAAACCACAAAGAGGAATTTCGTCAAATCGAAGCAGTTCAGACCGAAAATTTTAGTCAAGTATTTCTTGATATGTTCAAAATGGGACAGCAATTTAATATGAAGTTTTCCGAAAAGATGTTTTCTGTTATGCGAGCCTCAGCTATGATCAAGTCTTTTACTGAAATTTTGGATCCAGAATTCCGCTGTATGAGGGAGATTTTTGGATGGGTTACCAAAGATATTAACGGTGATAAACTAGTCAATGCAGATGATATCAAATTACAAAATCTTAATTCTGAAGAGGCCATAGAGAGTTTAATGGATTGGATAGCAAAAATTGCAGAAGAGGATCCAGCATTATATAATCAAATTAATCAAACTTTGCATTAGGATATTTATTTATGATACAGGGAATTTTTAGTTTTATAAAATATCCATCAGCCAGCGCTATTATTGGTGTAGTTTGGATTGGTTTAGCAATATTAATAATAAACGATAGAGAGTTACCAATTCTAAAAATGGTTATTATTAATATGTTAGCAAGTTTTTATATAGCTTATATTGGTTTTCGTGTTGATAAAATGTAAAATAACTAATCTATGAAATTTTTATTCTGGAAAGTTAAACGCAAAACTCTATTACGCATTGCCTCAGTTTCCTTTGCCATTATTATGATCATTGGTTTGCTTTTAACTGCAATCTTGCCGTTTTTGACGACATTGTAATTTTCATGCCCATTCCCCATCGGAAAACTAACCGCCTTAAAGATTACGACTATTCTCAGCCATGGTGGTATTACATCACCATTTGCACCAAAGATAAGATTGAGTGGTTTGGGGGATAGAAAAAGGAAAAATAAAATTAAACCAGTATGGAGTAATTGCTTATCAATACTGGAAAAATATCCCAAAGCATTTCCCAAATATTAATCTGGATGAATTTGTCATCATGCCTAATCATGTTCATGGGATTGTGATAATAAACAATGTTCGCCCTGTACCCGTAGGGACAGGTTTGAAACCTGTCCCTACAACAAAATCACCACATTCTTTGTCAGAAATAATCAGAGGTTTTAAAACATTCTCATCCAGAAGAATTAATGAAACCAAACCACCGATAAATTACCACTGGCAGCGCTCTTTCTACGATCACATCATTCGTAATGAATATTCCTGTGCTAAAATCAGAGAATACATTACCAACAATCCTTTGCGTTGGGATTACGATCAAGACGCTGAAGATTTATTTGATTTATAATGTCAAAACTAACCCTTCACACCCCCATTGACGATCTTTATATGGTCGGTGAAAAATACGCGCAGTATTTGCAAAAATATCTCAATATCCAAACTGTTGAAGATTTAATATATCACTTTCCTTTTCGCTGGGATGATCTTTCTCAAACTACAACCTTAGACCAAGCACAGGAAGGCCAAACTGTCA
>CAYXFC010000164.1:0-2557 GCA_964464155.1 uncultured Pseudomonadales bacterium | reverse complement strand
TGCTGTAGCGAAACTTATTTATTATCTTGAGCAGATCAAATGGTGGTTGCCAAAATAAATGATTTTTAAACATATGTGATTTTATCTTAATAACTATGGATTTTGTCGTTTAAATATTATAATTTGTGGGTGGTCATATACTGTAAACGATTCTTCGGCGGTATCATCACGTAAATATATGCCTGGATTTGAACAATTATTATTAATTTTGTACCAATCATTATTTATTCCAGGGTAATCAGTTTTGCCTATATAAATACAACTTTTTAATGTAGGTATTTGAAATCCGGGGTAAGAATTAAAAGCAATAATTTTTGGACCATATTTTTTCTTAAATAAATTATTATAAAATTGACTGGTAGTTGGATATCTTAAAGGAACAGCAGAAATTGAACGCCATAATCGGTTTGAGGTCATAATTATATACTGACTATTGTTTAGTATGTTGTCTATTTTTTTCCATTTGTCGGTTGTGTCGGGATCATAAAATGGAATCATGGTATTACGATATTGTGACGATAAATTATTTGGAAAATCAAGAGGTAGTGGATCATCCCAATACTCGTTGGTAATTGATGAATTTAGTGGAATATTTTTGTAAATCCATTGACTGGCTAAAATGCGTGAGTGGGGGTTAGTGTAAATATTCAAAAATGCAAAAAAATATAAAAAATGGAGAGCTAATAAAAGTAAACCGACTATTTTGGGGATTAAATTTGAAAAAATAATGCAAGCAGCGAGTAAACACAAAAAAGGATATATGGATAAAAAATATCGGACAGTATTTGTAAATTGTAACCCTTGATAAATAATTAGAAATGCTACCCAAAATATTGAATTAATGATTATGAATTTTGAAATTGTGAGTTTTAAAAAAATACTTGATATTTTTTTATTTTTCAACAAATAAATAAAAGGATATATTGTTAATAAAATACTAATTGGTATCCCAAACCCCCAAATAACCAAAGTTTTAAGTGGATAGATAATTGGAGTTTTATTTAGATATTGAATTTCTGGGGGATAATAAGGATCACGATTATTTAATATTCCATTTAATTGGGTAAGACTACTAGTAAACTGAGGATTTATAGTAAAAATACCAGTAAATGCATATGGTTGAAATATTCGAAATATTAATAAAACGACAAGTGAGAAAGTTAATATTTTTACAATTAAACTAAATGATTTTTGGACATAAAAATAATAATAAATAAATATTAATAAAATTATTGGTGAAAATAAAATTGCTGAAATTTTAGATGAAAAGGCTAAGCCATATAATACCCCAGATATAACTAGATAATAATTTTTGTTATATTTTATCCAAAGGAATAATGTGTAGAATGTGAATAATAAAAAGAAACATAGGAATGTGTCAACTGTAAAAAAATGTGACAGTTGAAACGGTAAAACGGTAAAACCGTACAATATGCCTGCCAAATTAAATCGTAATATATTTGTACGCATATCTTTTGCTTTTGGAAATAATAATTTTGATAAATAAAACAAAATAATAATATTTAAGGAATCAAAAAATGCAGAATACTGTCGACCAAAAAATAAAAATTTATCATATGTATCATATCCAATCGGATGACTAATGTATTTTGCCGAAAATATGGGAAATGTACCATAAACAAAAAAATAGTATTGTTCATAATTATAGGGATTAAGTGGTGAATTATGTGTGTCAAAATATGCAAAAATATTTTGAGGTAATTTAATATCATTTATTACCATTGTTAAAAATCTCTCGTCAGGGTGAAGATGATATCCACTATCCCAGTTTGGATTGTATGTCCGAAAACAAAAAGCAATAATAAATATAACTATTGCAAAAATTAATGATGATAAATTATTATTTTTTACAAACATAAATATAATGTGGATAAAAAATATTTTTGATTGAGTAATGTGTAATAACTTTAAAACCGCAATAAGATAATATATTTATCATTTTATTTTGGTCATAGAATTCTAATTTAGAAAATCTTGTCATTACCAAATCATGTATATAATTCCAAATATATTTAAATAATGGTTTGGTGTTTATATCCTTAATTATTAAGACTCCATTTTTGCTTAATAAATTATGACAATCAGATAATAATTTTGTCTTTTCAAAAGTATTCAAATGGTGAAGTAAATCAATTAAAACTATTGAATTATATAAAGATTGTTGTTGATTTGCTAAATCATCAACTTCAAAACTTAAATTATTAATATGCTTTGATGCTGTCGATGCAATATTGATGCGTTGTGGTGATATTTCAATTCCCTTTACTATGCGTTTTGTTGAGGTGAGAGCAAAATATATAGACGAAAAACCATATCCACACCCCACATCAAGAATTTTCCCATTTTTGGGTATAATATTTTCAATTTTATCAATAGGAAGAATAATCAAACGTAACCAGACATATAGTTTAGGAAATATAAGCGGATACAAATTAATTATTTTTTTATATATATTATTTTTTTTCATAAAGTCTTATTGTCGGAAAATCAAAGACGGTAAAGGTTTCTTCAGCTGATTCGCTACTATTTTTGGTTT
>CAYXFC010000163.1:0-2563 GCA_964464155.1 uncultured Pseudomonadales bacterium | reverse complement strand
ACTGGGGACGATTCTTTATAACCCCTCAGTTATTCAAAGTTTAAACAAAGACTGGTATAGCAGTCAGTATCATCGAGAAGATGATATCCTTCCTGGATTTATGGAAGGAATGGGAGAAGAGGATTTTAAGGAACATTTTGGTACAAAAGAATATGTTGACCCCGCCATTGTTTATATGGATTTGAAGAAACTTGAAGAGGACACAAAGGAAATCAAGAAATACCGGAACAAAAGAGTCGCCCATCGAGACAAAAAAGAACAGCTATTCAAAGCTAATTATGATGACTTACATAAGGCTGTAGAAACTGTAAGGTCAATCACAAGCAAATACTATTTGCTTCTTAAACAAGGCGGAAATGACTTAATCCCCATAGATCAAACTGATTGGCAAAAAATATTAACCGTGCCTTGGATTAATAAAAAAGATGAAAACTAAATATGTATATCAAAAAAGTAACCATTAAAAATTTCAGACTTTTCCCTCCTGATTCTGAGTTTAGTATTGATGGGATAAATACTCCAGATGGGACGAATGAGGGTTCTGGGCTAAATGTTTTTGTTGGTGAAAATGGTTGTGGTAAAACGGCTCTCCTAGATGCTTTTGCTCTCCCGATTCTGGAATATAAAGCTGAAAATTTCTCAATCGACAACTTCAATAATCCAACAAGCAAGGTGGAAATAAATATTTACTCTGACGGAGATTTTAATGTGGATGGAACTATGCCAAAAGGTTCATTCAAAGCAAAAGGTTTTGCTTTTGAAGCAGGCGTACGATCAAGAGGGGCAAAGGCGTACTTATCCTCAATCATTGTGAATGATCAAAAGTTCATAAAAGTTGATCCTTCAAAACCGGCAGATAATAGCCCCGACCTGAGAGTTAATGTCAATAATCCGTTCAAGGGTAAGCGATTTAGTGAAAATGATGTTTTGTTTTTGGATAGAAATAGATTATTCCAGACTCGATCTGGAAATTACAACACAACGCGTTTTGATCGTTTGATGGAAGACTTTAGTTATCAATATCTCAATAAAAGCACTGGAACAGGCATTCCCAACTTAAATGATGATTTGGACGGTAAAATCAAGAAAGATAAGGTTGAAAACAACTTTCTTGCTGAGGCAATAAAGAAATTCGAGGAAATAAGTGGCTCGCAGATAAGATTGGATTTCTTGGATAATTTCGAGCCATTCAAAGGGGCCTTCTTTGCTACCAAAAAAAACAACCATCAACAAATCACCCTGAGCAATTTAGGATCTGGGTACGAAATGATTTTTGCACTCCTATATTCTTTCTATCTTGCCCAGCAGAGTGGAAAGCAGTTGATTGTTTTGATTGATGAACCAGAATTGCACCTCCACCCTCGATTACAAGAGAAATTTGTCAAGTTCCTGTTAGAGTTTTCCAAAAATTCACAAATCATACTCGCTTCTCATTCTCCACTTTTTGTAAAACAGCTTTCGGAAAACGACAAGGTCAAAATAAGGGTTTTGGAAAAGAACGGGCAAAGGGTATCAGAAATAGAGAAAAGAGTTTTGCCATATATTTCTGCAAATGAGACAAACTTTTTGGCGTTCAATCTGGCCACGGAAGAATATCACAACGAACTTTATGAGGAATTAAAATCCACTCACGGGGTTAGTAAGGATTACAAATCGTTTGATAATGACTTTTTTGTTACTACCAAAAACGAACCAAAAGACTCACCTTGGATAGGTAATCAAAATGCGGTTAGTACTCATACATTCATCAGAAACCAGATTCATCACCAAAAGGATAATGGAAAAACAGAATATGGTGTTTTGAAGTCGTCCATCGAAAAAATGCGTAGTTTTTTCTAGATCAACTTTTATGAGTAATTAATACAACTTACAACAAAAATATGACAGCATCCGATTTTATAAATAAATGGCATAGTGCAACCAATTATTTAGATCTTCCGGCGGTAGGCATTTATGTCGAATGGGATCTTATTCCCCAAGAATCAAAAGTCGAAGTTATAATGGGCAAAGAAGCATGGGAGAAAATTTATTTTTTTACACCGCCTTGGTTTAAAACTCCTCAAACATTTCAGCAACTCGTTGACACAAAAAACCAAGATTTTATGCAGATAGTAGATGAAGAAACTGGAAATGGCAAAATTGAATACTATCGCAAAAACGGTTTGCAAGAACCTCATTTTTGTGCTTTTTCAAATCAAGACGGATCTTTCACTATTCTTGGTGACGGTAACCATAGATTTTTAGATTGCCTTTATCTTATTCACTACGAGGACCAAGATTTCAAGAATTACATAGAGAATACTTCTTTGGAAGTTATCTACCTCGAAAATTTCGGTGACGTTTTGAGACCAGACAATATATGGGCAGATTGGGAGAATGTGCAGAAAATGTTTAGTACCAAAACTTCCTGATCAAATTAGATAATCATATGAACTTAAACTTTCCCTCACGATTCCTGAAGAAACTAGACATATATCAGCAGATACGTACAGGTCAGGGCATTTCTAAACATAAACATTTGTGGAAATATGAGGCTGCTTTTTTACAAACTGCTTACGGTAAA
>CAYXFC010000162.1:0-2626 GCA_964464155.1 uncultured Pseudomonadales bacterium | reverse complement strand
CTCTAGCATTCTTTAATTTTGGAAATGTTGTTTATTGTTTTTGTCTACCTTTGCATGAACTCGTTTTTTTTCTGGGTGCGCGGCCGGTCCTGTCTTGCCAATTAGGGATTACTTAATCAATTAAGTAATCTTTAAAATGTGATATAAAAATAATATACGAATAAAGGTGATCTAAACTATAAAGTAATGTGGTCAGGTGGTTACAAATTGTAACCGACTGAAAGTATCTGTAGCTATTTGTGACTGGGAACTTTATCCAAAATCTTGGATTTTAGCTATTCACCAATATGAAGCCCAAAATACTTTCTCATCAATGGCTGTTTATTGATGAATCTGGAAAACCCGAAGTATATTCCGCGCGAGGAGAAAATCTCGTAAAGAGTAACAAATCATCAAAATACCTCGTTTTAGCCGCCGTAAGATCTGATAATCAACTTCATTTACAACAGCAGATAACGGAGTTTAGACTTAGCCTTCTAAAGGACCCTTCCCTTACTAGTATATTTTCCTCCGCTTACAGTTTAGATAGTTTTCACGCTCAAACAGACTACCCGGAAGTAAAAACAAGATTTTACAAATTTATTCCTGAGCTTCCAATAAAAATAGATGTTTTAGTTGTCGAAAAACTTCTATGTTATGAACCACTTAAAAGTAGCCCAGGAAAAATGTATGGGGTAATGAGTGGACAACTTATCAAAAATCTTTGTCATCAGGCTCAAGAGACAGAGATTATCTTCTCTAGAAAAGACAGTAAACTTAAACTGCGAAAGGAACTGGAAACTGAAGTTGAGAGAGTTCGGCTTGGGTATATGCAAAATCATCCAAAGCTCAACCCAAAATTGAAGCTGAGTTACTATCACAATCCCCATTACACACACGGTGGCTTGCAGGTTGCGGATTACATCGCTTACGCGGTTTATCAAGTACTCGAAAGAGATAATCGCGTTTGGTACGAGATAGTGGAAAAAGAAATTGGCAAGATTCAAGATATCTGCAACCAAAAATACTTCACTCGAAGCAATCCGCTTTAACTACCCACTTAAGGAAGTGCGAACTTCGCACGTTTCATTAAGCTGATTGCTCTAAATGAAGTATTGGTCTTTAGCTTAAACCTAAAAATCTACAAAGTCCATTTATATGATATCAGTACAGTAACTGTTGTCAATAGATCATGGAACCTTAAACAACGAGCCTATTTGCTGATCTAAATGTTTATTTAGTTTGCCTTGAGTCTTTCGAAGTGTAGCTGCGGCATCTTATGCCGCCAATTAGGGATTACTTAATCAATTACTTAATCTTTTATTGTGTGATATATTTATCGTATGGCAGATAAGAAGAAAACTGTCCTGGTTAATGATTAAAAAGCTAATCAACCCCAACTGTATGAAAAAAATAATTAAAAAACCTCAAATTGCTATTTATCAAACTCTTGGTGATGAGCAAAAAATCCGAGTTAGGATTGAAGATGAAAATGTTTGGTTAACTCAAAAACAAATTGCCGAACTTTTTGATGTGAGCGTTCCTACGGTTAACGAACACATTAAAAACATACTTGAAAGTAATGAATTGAAGGAAAACTCAGTTATTAGGAATTTCCGAATAACTGCCCTAGATGGTAAGAGTTACGAAACAAAACATTACAATCTTGATGCAATTTTAGCAGTTGGCTACCGAGTGCGGTCTGATAGAGGAACGCAGTTTCGTAAATGGGCTACAGAAAGATTGCGGGAGTACCTGATCAAGGGATTTACGATGGATGACGAAAGGCTTAAACAAGGTTCCGGCAGGGCCCGTTATTTTCAGGAATTACTTCAGAGAGTACGAGATATTCGAAGTAGCGAGCGAATGTTTTATCAAAAAGTAACTGACATTTACTCAACGAGTATCGATTATAAAATTAACGCCGAACTAACACAAAAATTTTTTGCGACTGTCCAAAACAAAATGCACTACGCGGTTCATGGACATACTGCCGCGGAAATTATTGTTAAACGTGCCGATAGCAAAAAACCTTTAATGGGGCTCACTAGTTTTAAAGGTGAATATATTACTACTGAGGATATTACTGTGGCGAAAAATTATTTGACTGAACCGGAATTACATCAGTTAAACTTGATTGTCTCGCTTTATATTGATTTTGCAGAATTGCAGGCCAGTAGCGGTCGCTTGATGAAAATGCGGGATTGGATAAAGAAACTGGATGAGTTCTTAGCCATTTCAGAAAAAAATTTATTGCATTCAGCTGGCAAAGTGAGCACGAAACAGGCGGAAACTAAAGCGCTGACAGAGTACGAAAAATATCGTCAAGAAAAAGACAAGAGTTATATTTCTGACTTCGATCGCGAAGTGAAAAAGATTTTGGAGATAGAGAAAAAGAAAATACCCCACACCCGTCGGGTGTAGAAATTTTTAAGTTTATCCTGAGCTTGTCGAGGGGGCAGCTGCTTTCTATTTGTAGTTGCGGCATCTTATGCCGCCAATTTTGTCTTTAGTACCGTAGACTGTACCACTGTACTATTTTATTTTATTTATGAAACAAATATTTTAGGGAGTCGGGGGGCTTTGGCAGTTAAGAAAGGCAAAAAGTTCTCCTCAAAATTGACTTCAAAAAGAAAAGTATATTGGT
>CAYXFC010000161.1:1176-2630 GCA_964464155.1 uncultured Pseudomonadales bacterium | reverse complement strand
ACCAAATTTACGCGCTTCAGACAAAATATGAATCAAGCTGGGTGTTTGGACAACGGAAAATTCGTCCACTACCAGAATAATTTTTTTGGCAATTTTACCTGACTGCATCAGAGTAAATATCTGCTGAATTATAGCGCCTCCCACCAAACGACAAACGGTAGTTCCTAAGTTTGCCTGATTAATAGGCAAGGAAACCAGAGCTTGGGTATTGATCTGTTTTTCCAGTTCAACAGTATTGGGAGCATTATTGATAAAATCCAGTTCGGATAATAAATTAATGATGGGCAAAACTGCTGTAGCATATTCGCTGGTATAAAGTCTTTGATATTCGGTTTCAAAAAACTGCAGGTTGTTGCGATCAGTCACCTGTTTAAGCATCTCTTTGCGAAAAATACTGTCTGTCAATAGTTTTTTCAAATTTTCCACACTCATTTGGTTGATCCCAAATAAAGTGTTGAGGGCATATTTTAAAACCCGCATTAGGTTGGGATTACTTCTAATATCCAACACTGTGGAAAATAAATCCAAAGTTAGTTCTGTTGACAATATTGGCTGGCCGATATTGATAAACAGATTAGTCTTGTTTTGGATAAAATCAATTTTGCTGTGATGAAACTTAGGATCAATCAGTTGGCTAAGATTAGCATGCGGATCGATAAGTACCACTCCATATTCTGTACCTTTTTTCCTTAAAATATCTTCAATCATCAGTTTCAACAAAAAACTTTTGCCGCTACCGCTTTGACCCACAATCAGACCATGACGCTGGAAATCGAATGAGGAGATTGCAAATTGCTGGTTTGACTCCAACTGTTTGAGAGTCAATATCCCTTGAGTATTGGTTACAAAATTTATCTTATTTGTTGCCAAGACCGGCTTAACTCTAGTGATTTCTGAGTTAATGGAATTTGATAAATCAAAAGCTAAAAATTGGGATAGGGGACAAAGCACAATTACTTTTTTCTCAACAAATTTATTACCATAATTATATAGATAATGTACTAGAGGTAAATTACGGAATAGGTTATATTTTGAAAGAGAAAAGCTAACTTTGATAAGCGGTTTGCTATCCAAGCGTTTTTGTTCAATTGATTTGATTAATTGTTTGTGAGTAATGTTAGCCACAAATGAAGTACTGGTTTTGCGCTGACATAGTTGATGATATTCGTATTCAGTGTAATCATCGGTGAGGTAAAAGGGGAAAAGACGGCTGTTAATAACATCTAGTTTTTTACTGCTGAATATATAATATTCTAGTTTTTGACCTTGAGTGGTGATAATAAAATTAACTCTATTGGTAACACTAAATAGAGTAAATAAAAACTGATCCCAATCAGCAGCAGAGATGGTGGTCTTAAAAAAGGTGATTTTATAAAGCATAAAATAAGCTCTTTTATTAATCATAGCATTTTTTGCCACAAGTTTTTCTGACTATAAACTATGACCTAAGGGAA
>CAYXFC010000161.1:0-1076 GCA_964464155.1 uncultured Pseudomonadales bacterium | reverse complement strand
CCGGTTCAATGTCTCTGACTTGAACCGCATAGTTTGGATTAATCCGGATAGTTTAGTCTATAGGTGCGATAGGTATAGGACTATTTGGATTAGCCGATGACCAATGCCAATATTCTGGAAGATTAACATATTGTTTTTTAACAGGATTATTGTGAATGTAATTTAACTTTTGCAACAATACATTTTTGGATTCAATAACGATTGGCATATTATCAGGTTGCCAAAGTTGAAATTTGTCCTTTTCATCCTTTAATAGATTTAAAACTCTGGGTTCGTTGGCACACAAACTTAATTTCATTTGATATGTGGTAAATTTCTTAAAATCTCTGATTACTCCAATTAAATCCGGAGCTATTAAAATCATATGTAAATGATTAAGCATAAAAACATAAGCATAAATTGTTAAATTATGCTTTTTTATCTGAAACTGCAATGCATCTGCCAAGATTTGCCAACGGTTAAGTCGATCAAATAAATAGTACCAATGAACAGTTGTCAAAGTAATAAAATGTGGTAAGGAGGTGTTTTCTTTTAAAATACGCAAGTTGGGCATTAATATCAGTATGACAGAATTAAACAATCCGGTTCAAGTCAGAGACATTGAACCGGCGAAAGGGGCCAGGTCATCCTGAAACCGATGCGAAGCAGTCGATATTCAGAGCCCATCCTGAGCCTGTCGAAGGAATCTTATGGAATATCCCAAAAGATGCTGAACTTCCCACTTTCAGTGGGTGAGAGTTCAGCATGATAAAGATAGAGTTGAAATGTTAGTTTTTGTAATTCTTTTTGCAAATTTTATTAAAGTTGGTATATTAAATTAAAATATTTCGCATAAACACTAGTTAAGTGAAAAAACCCATAAATTATGGAAGATTTTAATTCATTTATTAAACCATTCGACTCTAGTTTTTGGAGAGTATTAAGACAAAGCATTGTGCCCTTCGAAGACAAACCTAAAGACAAAGAAGTGTTTTTGGCTGATTTATACAAATCCATAAAAGAATGTACTTACTCACCTGGAAATCCTCGAGAATATATACTTTCAGACAAGCACAATGGGGCCATTCGTGTGGTGC
>CAYXFC010000160.1:0-2632 GCA_964464155.1 uncultured Pseudomonadales bacterium | reverse complement strand
ACTATTTAGTTCATCTTGACCCCGGGTTTTTATTGTTTGGAGCAAACTTAGAAAACTATAGAACTGAACTTAAAAATACAGGTAAGATTACAATTATCGAATACATTTTTTTAATAATTGGCATAATTTATTTAATTAAAGTGAAAAATAAGATAGCTAAACTACTATTATTTTGGCTGTTAATTGGCGTTATTCCAGCAGCAATTGGTAAAGAGGTTCCTCATGCTATCCGTAGTCTCAATATGTTACCGGCAATAATATTTATTTCCAGTTTAGGATTTATTTATGTATGGCCTAAAATCGCTAAACAAAAATTACTGCTTGGCTTGATAGTAGCTGTATATATTTTACAATTTAGTTTCTTTATTAAAGATTATTTTGTCCAATTTCCCGTCTATGCAGCCAGTGATTGGCAATATGGTATGGAAGAAGTGACAAAAATTGCTCACCAATATGAAAATCAGATTGATAAAATTATTATTACAACCCATTACAGTCAGCCCCATGTTTTAACTTATGTATATCAAAAGAAAAATCCAATAGATGTAATATATGGTTTAATGGGGCAAAAATATCAATTCAGAGAAATAAATTGGGAAGGGGATCAGTTTTGTAAAAGCTGTTTACTAATTGGCACTGAACAAGAAATTCCTCAAGAATTCCCCGGCGATATTGCTAATTTAATCAGTGAAACTAAATTTCCAGATGGTTCTGTTGCGTTTAGAATAATAAAAACTAAAAATGAAAATAACTAAGCGCAAATTCTCCGAGATCATTATTCCATTAAGTATATTTTTATTAGTATTTCTAGGATTATCTCATCGGCTTGATTACAGCTCTTTACATCCTTGGGATGAAGCTTGGTATGCCTCTGTCACTCAAAATTTATTAAATAACAATAACTTAATAGATTTAAGCTATAACGATAAACCTTTTTGGGATCACCCACCATTAGGATTTCATTTAATGTTTCTTTCAGTTAAAGTTTTTGGTAATAACGAATTTGCAATACGCCTACCCTCAGTGATATTCGCATGTCTATCAATTGTTTTAGTTTATTTGTTTAATAAAAAGACTATAAATATTGGCGCGGGTTTACAAAGTGCTTTAATTTTATTTTCTACCAGATGGTTTTTGCTAAGGTCTAGAACCGGGAACTTAGATATGTTGCTAATTTTTTTCCAACTTTTAACTTTTTATTGCCTATATTTTTCCAAAACAAAAAAACAAATTTTTATAACATGGTTTATATATGGACTTGCGATGCTTAGCAAATCAAGTTTTTCTATAGTTTTACTTCCTTTATTATTGGCAAAATCAGTTGTATTGTTAAAAAATAATAGTTGGACAAAAAAAGAAATTTTATACATTATCGGCTGCTTTTTGTTACCACTCATTCCATGGTATGGCTATAACTCAATTATTTATGGTTTACCATTTTTAAACAGAAATCTATTGGCAGTCGGACTAAGAAATGGCAGTGGACACATAAGTCTGTATGGTTCCAAACTATTTGTTTTATATTTTAGATCAATGGTCCATAAATGGTTTTACCCACTAGTAATTAGTTTAAGTCTGGGGATTTTGTTGATTAAAAAGAAAGAAATAAAATATATTTTTGGCTATTTTTTTGTTATAGCCATACCATTATTCATTTCAGGGCAGGCAGCTATATGGCATTTAATTCCATTAGCTGCTCCAATGGCATTACTAATTCCTCAAATTATTAACGAATTGGTAATTGTTGCAAGTAAACGACTTAAAGCATTTAGTTTTTTACCCATTTGGCTAGCTAATACAACAATTACTTTATTAATTTTTTTAATTGCCGGTTATTCCTGGGAATCATATATTCCAGAACTTTATTCAACAAACAAATTCTCATCTACTCCAACTTTACTGGCGCAAAAAGCTAAGGAATACCCTGGATATATTATTATTGATGAATTTAATGATTATCCTACCACCATTAATTATTATGCCAACAAACACACGGAACTTCTAAGAGATTTACCCCAAAAATCAATCTCACCCCATTTAGTAAGACCATTTATTTTAATTACCAATCAAAACTTTGTGGATAATTTGGATCAATATCAAGATTGTAATTTGACCTACAGTTATGAAACCTATCGTTTGGTAACATGTAATTGATCGTTATGAAAATTATTTTATTTATTAAAAATAATAAAACAACATTGTTTTTTCTTTTCTTTTTAGCTTTAGGCCTATTCTTACGCCTTTATCGTTTTGATGTCTATCCATTTGGTTTTGATCAGGTACAGATTTTGGAAAATGCTCAAGCTATTAAAGAAGGTCATTTGAGACTTATTGGACCAATGTCTGGACCGGCGCAATTTTATACCGGGCCGTTAATTTATTATATTGCAGTCATTTGGCAAAGCATAATCAACAGTCCATATTTGTTAGTTTTAACATCAGCATCAATATATGTATTTACGGGATTATTTTTAATTTATTTATTAAAAAGATATATTGTTAAAGATTATCAGCTAATTTATTTTATTGTGTGGGCCTTATCACCCTTTACGATCAAATTTGATAGAGTCACGTGGAATCCAAACCTAACATTAATAGCAGCTTTTTTAGTTTTCTTTCCTTTATCTAAGTA
>CAYXFC010000159.1:0-2649 GCA_964464155.1 uncultured Pseudomonadales bacterium | reverse complement strand
ACTAAGTTTAAAATATCTTATTAGTATGTAGTTTCTATAAACTTTATTTATGGTATAAGGTTAAGGATGACAAATTAAGAAAAGGTAAATACTATGCAAAAAGGTCAAAAAATAATTGTTGGCGTACTTGGCTTACCTATTAGAAAAAATGGTAAAACTATCGAGTTTTTCTTATCCCAACGATTAGCCCCATACAAACCAGACATACATCTTAAATGGCAATTATCTGGCGGAGGGATGGAATTTGGGGAAACTCCGCAACAAACTCTAATTAGAGAGTTTCAAGAAGAGCTTTCTGTTATTCCTAAAATTAGCTATCCTTATCCAATCGTTATTACCAATACTTGGAGAAAGGGTGTAGCTGGCCATAATCATAACGCCCATGTAGTTTTAATTGCCTTTTTGGTAGATATCGATAATCAGATTCCTAAAAATACTGATCCAGACCATGAAACTGGAGATATGAAATGGTACTCAATAGATGAAATTAAAGATCTTAACTGTTTACCTAACACCCATCAGATAATTTCATACGCTCAAGATATTCTCGACAAATCTCCCAATATATTGTTATAATTAGTTACATATCAGCGTTTCAGACAGCCTCCAACTGTCGAGCTTTCCAGGGTAAAAACCGGAACGGGTAAGCCCGTCATAGCAGGATAAGGTAATTTGTAGGGACAGGCATGCCTTTCTCTACAAAAACAAATTAAAGGTGGTACCGCCATATTGGCCCTTTTTAGATAGGGTTGAAGGCGGTTTTTTTGTATATAATATTTATAGATATGATGTGATTTGTATTAAATCCCTCTTTTCAAAAGAGGGCAGGCGCAAAGCAGCCGAGAGATTTTATCTCATATTTCATACTTTTTACTTCATAATTCTTATATGTTAGATATTCAATTTATCCTTGATAACAAAGATATAGTTAAACAAGCCGCATTTAATAAAGGTGTGCCTGACAAAGTTGATGAATTGTTAACTGTCGACGAAAAAAGGCGCACTTTAATTAAGCAAAGTGAAGAAATTCGTAAAAAACGGAACGAATTAATGAAAGGCATTTTTGGTAAACCTAGTCAAGATATAATTGACCAGGGTAAAGCGTTCAAAGATCAACTAGCCACGCTTGAACCTCAGTTACGGGAAGTTGAAATTCAATTCGATGAACTGATGCTGCAAATTCCTAATGTGCCAGACAAAGACGTCCCAATTGGCAAAGATAGCTCGAGTAATGTCGAAATAACCAAGTGGGGTGAATCGCCAAAATTTGATTTCCAAGCAAAAGATCATATTCAGCTGGGATTGAATTTAGACATTCTTGATCTTGACCGAGGTGTAAAAGTGGCAGGTTTCAGGGGCTATTATCTTAAGGGTGATGGAGCTTTACTCCATTTAGCTATACTGCAATACGCTTTGAAAAAATTGATAGAAAAAGGTTTTACTCCAATGGTAACCCCAACAGTACTATTGGAAAGACCATTTGTAAATACAGCTCATTTCCCATGGGGAAAAGTGGATGTTTATAAAACTTATGATGATGAAGAGCAAAAGGCAGAGAGATTTTTGGCTGGTACTGCCGAAGTCCCCTTAGTTTCTTATCATATGGATGAAACTCTGACAGAAAAAGAATTACCCAAACTCTATGCAGGATATAGTCAGTGTTTCCGTCGTGAAATCGGTAGCTATGGCAAAGATACCAAGGGCGTCTATCGCATTCATGAGTTTGCCAAAGTTGAGCAAGTAGTTCTGTGCCAAAATGATTGGGAAGAGTCTAAAATATGGCATGAGAAATTGAGATCATATTCGGAGGAAATGTTACAAGAGTTGGGTTTACCATATCACGTATTGTTAATGTGTACTGGTGATATGGGAGAACCACAGGTGAAAAAATATGATCTGGAAACTTGGATGCCGGGCAGGAACGAATATGGTGAAACCATGTCCTGTTCGATGATGGGAGATTTTCAATCAAGGCGCGCCAATGTCAAATATCAAACCAAAGATGGCCAAACTAAATATGTGCATATGCTTAATAATACTGCCATTGCTAGCCCGAGAATTTTAATAGCTGTTTTGGAAAATTGCCAGCAAGCTGATGGATCTATACTAATTCCTAAAGTTTTACAAAGTTATATGGGAAAAGATAAAATATCAGAGTAAGTTGACCAATAATTGGGGAGTCTTTACAACTTTATCAATAAGAGAATCCCTGCAAGGATCTCCGGTTTTGGCTTCCAAAGCGAAAAGAGGTTTCCCCAGTGCCGTAGCATAACCCATTTCTAGACTTACACTTGTTCCAACATATCCATCTTTATTAAAGATATAGCAGACGTCAGCTTTTCTGATCCAATCAAAATGCTCAAGAGTAAGACCTTTAAAAATCACATTTGTAATGTAATTATTGGTAAATTTTTCATCTTCAAAAATTGGCTTACTTATACTTGGCTCAAATAATAAAACTCCTAATTTTTGAAGTTTATTACAGAACTGTGCTACTTCATCTTTATATTTTTTCGATGCACACACAACAACACTTTTCATGATTTTATTGTATCATTATCGTATGGATTTACATAATCTTACATCTGTTTTTTCCCAAAAAACCTTAGCCACCTATCAATCCCAATACAATGGCGAAGTTAAAGTAAT
>CAYXFC010000158.1:0-2705 GCA_964464155.1 uncultured Pseudomonadales bacterium | reverse complement strand
TATTTGTCAGTTTTTTAATAGTTCCATGCTCCAATTCTACTTCCATGCCAATTCTAAACTGATCAACATTAAATTTATCCCATTTAATACTTAGCCTCTTACCTGTAAGTTTTGCTTCTTCTTCTGTAATATGTTTCTTTGTTATTATATCGTAGTTGTACCATACGTAGAATGCGATTGTAACAGGTGGTTTAATACGGACATATTTAACTATGCTGATAATTCTGATGGGGGATATAGAAAATCTCACAAAAGAGCTATTCTATTCTCCAAAAGTCAAAATAATTATTTATGAGGGGACAGAACCCGGTTTTGGAGATTATGAGCAAATAATAGTGAGGTTACCCTAGTTTTTGTTGTGAATAAACTACAGTAATAGTTCTCCAAATAGTCAACCAGTGCCAGCCTAGCTCTAGAGGTAATTGATAGCACAACTAGTTCGAACGTAGTCAGCGATCGTCAGCCAAACACAATTATTTGTAAATTATTTCAAACTTCCTAGCAAAATCATATCTCCACCGGAGTTAGCATATTTCCAATAATATGGGGCAATAATTTCTTTATTATATGTTAAATCCATTGTTCTCATCTGACCAGGACTTAAAGCAAGTTGTAAAATACTTTCATTGGGAGGTTCACCTTGGGAATCATTATGCAACTGAACTCGCAAAGGAGATACGTTAGTAGTTGCTGATGATGATTGATTGGCAAAAGTAATAGTAATGGTGATGATATTATCGCTTTCTTGAACTTTATTAATTTTGGCTGTTACTTCTTTTTCTATGCTTAGTTGACCTGCTGATACAAATGTTTTTCCTGATGATGTTTGGATATTGTTTGATGTTTGACTTATGCTTTGATCATTAACTGATTGTGTGGTGGTTTTGTTACTACTAGTACTATCAGTTGAAGACAGGCCTAAAGATTTTTTACTTTTTATTACTAGATCAGAATAACGATTGGCGTCAATTTTATCCTTTTCGCTGAGCAATTCTCCAGTCTTCATTTTGGTTAGGATACGGTTAGCAATCTCAGATTCCTCAGCAATTCCTTGAATTATCAGCTGGGTTTGGGAATCATTCATATCTTTTATTCCATATGTTTGCAACTGATTTAACATGTTTTTGGTAGCCGAAACCTCAGTTTCCCAAAATTGGATGTCTGCTTCATCGTAAGTAGGAACGCTGGGCCAACTGAGAATAATTGAAGAAATAGGGAAGACACAAGAATTGCTAGTTTTTTCAGCTGAACCAATCCCTAATTCCATATAGGAAGGGGATAAAAATGCTTCTTTTTCCACTTCTGATTCAAAAATTTGATTAACTATCGCTTCTTCATTTAAGTAACCATAGATCACGTATTCATGCACTAAATTATATTTATAAGCCTGTTTTTGCAGTAGCTGGTCGATCGGGAAACTAGTATTTTTCCAATCTTGCCATTTATTTTTTATATCTTCAGCTCTTTGTTTAGCAATCGTAGATAAAGTAGTGTTTACTACCAACTGTTCTCGATTTGATTCCTTTCGTTTAGTATTGATTAATTTATTTAATTTTTGTTCATTCAAAACTATTTTTTGTGTCTGTTTGGCTTGATTAAAGGGTATGGTAGCCAAATCTATATTTGTTTTGATAACCCCTCTGATGTCATCTTTATTTATAAACCCAATCACTCTAGAATCTTGACTTACGCTTCTGTTATCACCTAATACTAAAAATGAGTTTTGGGGAACTGTGTAGGATTCGCAATCAGCGATAAAAGTATTTCCGTAAGTAGGTTCATGCTGGTAGGTAAAATCGTCTTTAAGTACTTGATCATTAATCAGGACATTTCCATTCACAAGAGTGACTGTATCGCCTTCTTTGGCAATAACCCGTTTAATATAGTTAAAACTACCTGTTTCAGCATTATGAAAACTAACAATATCTCCGGGAACTATCCCAAGTTTAATTGGACTATTCAGATTTACATCCTCTCCATCTTGAATTGTAGGTAACATTGAAGTGCCAGATACATGAATCGAAATTAACTTATCAAATAATCCCAACCTATATCCCTGATAATAAAGAAACGTATATACATCCTGATAACCTCTAATCCAGATATTAAAAAAGATAATAAGTATTAGTATCGTATAACCGATTTTTCTTATAACAGACCGATTCGATTTAAATATATCCCTAACTATAATTAAAGGTAAGATGAGTACGTTGATTATTGTGCTATAAATAAATTTAATTGTTGTTTGCATAAGTATTTTTGTAGGTTGTAATCCCCGTATACGCTATAGCTAATAATAATACAGTTGAAAGCGATGACAGACTGGCAATAACCGTACTCACAAACGGCAGCCATCCAAACACAGTTAGTAAAATAACAGGAATTGTTTCAACGGCGGCAGTTAAAGCAAACATTTTACCAAAGGTCACTGGGATCTGATTTATCGCTGTTAATAATCGTAATAAAAAAGACAACATAAAAAAGGAAGATAACAAAGTAAGATATGATCCGATAAAGAGTATTAAGGGAAAAGTATATAACAATATCGAAAGAATACGCCCGATACGATTGTTTTTATTTATCTCGTTAATCTTATCTATAATCCATTGTTTGGAAATAGTAACATCCTTAATTTCTTTTAAGGATATTGTTTTTATCTGGCCGTCATCGTAATAAATAAAATCTTTTTGAGTCAATAGAGCATA